>JAHWYA010000284.1 GCA_020028115.1 Anaeromyxobacter sp. | reverse complement strand
CCGGCGGGGGACGTGGCGGCGGGCTCGACCCTCACGGTCGTGTGCACGGCGGAGGGGAACACCACCACGACCATGGGCGTCACGAGGACGACGACGATCGACCGGATCGACGTCGCCGTCACCGGCGGGACGGTGACGCCCTCGCAGCTCACCGGTGCCGCGACCCGGACCTGCAGCTCCGGCGTCGGGGCGTGCAGCTGGCTCCAGGACAGCGCCAGCTGGGTCACGCCGGCGCAGCCGGGGACGCTCACCGCGACCTGCACCGTCGCGTACACGAACAGCTCGGTGTACGGCTCGTCGTCGTACACGGCGTCGAGCTCCGCCACGATCACGACCGTCGAGGCCGCGCTCCCGCCGGCCGTCTCGGCGCTGAACGGCCCGGCCCAGGTCGTCGCGGGCCACGTCGCCGCGTTCGACGTCGTCGCCTCCGATCCGAACGTCCCGCCGGCTCCGCTCACCTACGCGTGGTCGGCGACGGGCGGGACGATCACGCAGGACGCGACGAATCCCGCGGCGGCCTCGTGGCAGGCGCCGGACCAGCCGGGCTCGTACGAGGTCGCCGTCTCCGTGAGCGCGGGCGGCCAGGCGGTGCAGGCGAAGAAGGTCGTGACGGTCCTCCTCGCGACCTACCAGGCGGGCCTGCCGGTGGAGGTGCGCGCGCCGCGCCGGCTCGCCACCGACGACGCGGGGGTGCTCTACCTCGTCGACGGCCAGCAGGGCGACGTCGGCACGGTCGCGCTCCTCACGGTCCGTGGCGAGGCGCGAGGCTTTGCGACGCTGCCCGAGCCCGCCGCCGCCGCGACGTACGGCGCGGGCTCGCTGTGGGTGACGACGACGCGGGGCAGCCTGTACCGGCTCGACGCCCGCACCGGCCGGCTCACCGGGAAGGTCGAGCTGCAGTCCGGGCCGTTCAACCGCCCCGCCGGCATCTCCTACGACGCGACGAACGGGACGCTGTGGGTCGCCGACGCCGCGTCCGACGCCGTCCGGATCGTCCGGCCGGACGGGACGACGGTGCGAATGATCACGGCCGCGGGCGCTGGACGGGTCCGCGAGCCGATCGACGTCGCGATCGACGCGGCCTCCCAGCGCGCGTTCGTCCTCGTCGCCGACGCGACCAAGGAGAGCAGCCTCGAGGTCGGCGAGCCCCTCACGAACTCCCGGTTCATCCACGTCTACGACCTCGCGGGCGCCTACGTCGGCTCGAACGTCCCCGCGGGCGCGGCCAGCGGGCAGGTCTCGCGCGGCGGCGGCCTCGCCGTGTCCGGCGGGAAGATCTTCGTCTCGGACGTGTTCCAGGGGTCGGTGCAGGTCGTGTCCACGGCCGGCACCCCGATCGCCTCCATCGGCGAGTTCGGCACCATCCCCGGGCAGCTCATGAACCCCACCGGCCTCGCCGTCATGGCGAACGGCGACCTCGCCGTGGCGAACGCGAGCCTCGGGCGCGTGGACCGCTTCGGGACCGGCACGCCGCTCCCGACGTGCGCGGACGACATGGACTGCGACGGGCTCTCCGACGACTGGGAGCTCGCGCGCGGCCTCGACCCGCGCTGGGCGGGCGACTCGCTGCTCGACTACGACGCCGACGGGCTCCTCAACCTCGAGGAGTACGCGCTCGGCACCGATCCGCGCAGCCGCGATACGGACGGCGACGGCTACTCGGACGGCGACGAGGTCCTCGCCCGGTTCGATCCGCGCGACCCGCTCGATCACCACGTGCGCGTCCAGGGCTCGGGCCCGACGGACGTCCCGCCCGGCCTCGTGAGGCTGTCGGCGACGGTGACCGCGCCGGCGGGCTGTGGCGCCGTCGCGCTGCGCTGGGCGCAGGCGGCGGGGCCTTCCGTCGCGCTCGCCGCCCCCACCACCCAGACGCCGTCGTTCGTCGCGCGCGCCGCGGGCGCGTACGAGTTCGACGCGGTGGCGCAGTGCGGCACCGCCCCGAGCGCGCCTGCGCGGGTCCGCGTGACGGTCCGGAACGTCGCGCCGCTCGCCGACGGCGGTCGCGTCGTCGTCGCGGCGCCGGGCGCGCCGGTGCGGCTCGACGCGCTGTTCTCGACCGACGCGAACGGCGATGCGCTCACGTACACCTGGGACCAGACCCTCGGCCGTCCCGTCACCGGCGGCGAGACCGGGGCGTCGCTCGTGCTGCGGCCGCGCGGCCCTGGCCTCTACAAACTCATGCTCACGGCCAAGGACGCGAAGGGCGCCGCGGCCACGGCCGAGGTGCCGGTGCTCGTCTCGACCGGCTCCGCGTCGACCGCGATCGCGGCGGCGTTCCCGGCCGAGGCGCAGGTCGGGCAGACCGTCTCGCTCGACGCGGCCGCGAGCCTCGTGACCGAGGACGCGCCCGCGTTCGCGTGGGAGCAGCTCTCCGGGCCGGTGGCGGTCACGCTCGCCGGCGCCGATCAGCCGGTGGCGACGTTCTCGCCCTCCGCGGCCGGGCGGTATGTCTTCGCCGCGAGCGTCATCGGCACGGGCGGGCAGCGGTCGCCGCCGGCGCGCGTGGAGGTCTTCGTCTCCGCGGAGGGCACCGCGCTGCCGGTGGTGGAGAGCGCGACGGCCGCCGCGAGCGTCGTCGCGGTCGACACCGCGGTCGCCCTCGAGGCGGCCGGGACGGGCAGCGGGTTCGCGTGGACGCAGGTGTCCGGCCCGGCGGCCGGCGTCACCGACGCCGATCGCGCCAGCGCGGTCGCGGTGCCGTTCTCGCCGGGCTTCTACGTGTTCGAGGTCGTCGCGAGCGACGGCGGGGCGGTGAGCCGTCCGGCGCGGGTCGCCTTCGAGGCGCGCGCGGGCGGGAAGGCCATCCCGGTCGCCCGCGTCGCGGTGCCGGGGCTCGAGCCCATCGTCGGCCAGCTCGTGTTCCTCGACGGCCGCCAGAGCACCGGCGCGACGCGCTTCCGCTGGACGCAGGTCGAGGGGGCGTGGGTCGTGCTGAGCGGCCAGACCGCCGTCGCGACCTTCCGGCCGCCGGCGCCGGGCCGCTACGTCTTCGAGCTCGAGGTCGACGACGGCGCCGTTCGGAGCGCGCCGTCCCGGGTCGAGGTGAACGTGTCCGAGCAGGGGGTGCAGTGATGGTTCGCGTGAGGCTCCTCGCCGCCGCCCTCGCCCTCGGCGTGCCGCTCGCGGCCGCCGCGGTGGACGCGCCGCACGAGGCCGGTGCGCTCTGCTCCAAGTGCCACCTCGGCCACAACTCGCCGGGCGGCTCGCTGACGAGGGAGTCGGGGAACTTCAGCCTCTGCCAGAGCTGCCACCTCGGCAAGGGGCCGGCGTTCGGGTTCGACTGGTCGGAGCTGGACCAGGCGACGCCGGGCTCCGCCGGGCGGTCGCACTCGTGGAGCGCCCACGCTGGAAACCGCGGAGCGACGCCGCCGAGCACGGGCTCCGCGGATCCGGGCGAGGTCGAGATGGCGGAGCGGCTCGACGGGACCAACCTCCAGTGCTCGACCTGCCACGACCAGCACCAGTCCGACGCCATCCCGGTCTCCGGACGCGGGTCGCAGCACCTCTCGCCGGTGAAGCCGACGAAGTCCGGCACCGGCTCGGTGACCGTCCTCGCGCCCGCCGCGGACGCCACCTCGAAGCAGTACCTCGTCGAGATCACGGTGGCCGGCGACCAGACGAGCGCGGAGTTCAAGCTCTCGAACGACAAGGGAGCGTCCTGGTGGGGCTGCACCGCGCCCGGTGCGTACGTCGCGTACAGCGGCTCGAACGACTGCGCCGTGGGATCCCCGGTGCAGCTCAACGACGGGGCGAGGGTCTCGGTGAGCTTCGCGGCCGGGACGTACCTCGTCGGCGATCGGTGGGACTTCTACGTCTCGTACCCGTACCTGCGCGCGGACAACACGGACGCGAAGATGTGCGTCACCTGCCACCGCGACCGCCACCAGTCGCACCAGAACGTCCAGGGGAGCGGCACCATCGTCGGCACCGGCGCCGCCATCGTGCTCGGGACGACCGAGTTCAGCCACCCGGTCGGCGAGGGGCTGAACGCGAACGGGAAGGGGACCGACCTCGGCGCCCCGCTCGACGCGAGCGGCGTCAGCCAGGCGGCGGGGGACGGCAACAGGTCGAACGACCTCGTCCTCTCGTCGTCCAAGGTGACCTGCCTCACCTGCCACCACCCGCACAACGCCGACTCGAACTCGCTGAGCGACGACCCGCGGTGATCACCGGGCGCAGCTCCCTCCAGGCGCCGCTCCCGTCCTGGCGCCGGCGCGCGCACCACGCA
>JAHWYA010000283.1 GCA_020028115.1 Anaeromyxobacter sp. | reverse complement strand
GGCGGCGCACGCGGTGGGGTGGCCCTTCCCGGCCGGCGGCGCGGCGCGCATCGCGGAGGCGCTCGCGGCCCTCGTGCGCGAGCGCGGCGGGACGATCGAGACCGGCGCCGAGGTCGGCTCGCTCGACGACCTCCCCGCGGCCCGCGCGGTCCTCCTCGACGTCGGGCCGCCCCAGCTCCTGCGGCTCGCGGGGGACCGATTCCCGCCCCGGTACCGCGCCGCGCTGGGCCGCTTCCGCTACGGACCCGGAGCGTGGAAGGTCGACTACGCGCTCTCCGCGCCCATCCCGTGGCGGGCGAGGGAGTGCGCCCGCGCCGGCACCGTCCACCTCGGCGGCACCCTCGAGGAGATCGCCGCCGCCGAGGCGGACGCCGCTGCGGGCCGCCTCCCCGCGCGCCCGTTCGTCCTCGTCGCGCAGCACACGCCGTTCGATCCGTCCCGCGCGCCGCCTGGACGCCACACCGCCTGGGTCTACGGCCACGTGCCGCACGGCTTCGCCGGGGACGCGACGCCGGCGCTCGAGGCGCAGCTCGAGCGGTTCGCGCCGGGGTTCCGCGACGTGGTCCTCGCGCGCGCGGTCCGCGGGCCCGCGGCGCTCGAGCGCGACGATCCGAACCTCGTGGGCGGCGACGTCGGGGGCGGCGAGAACTCGCTCCGGCAGACGGCGTTCCGGCCGGCGGCGCGCATGAACCCGTGGTCGACGCCGGTGCGCGGCCTGTACCTCTGCTCGGCGTCGACGCCGCCCGGCGGCGGCGTGCACGGGATGTGCGGGTGGCACGCGGCCCGCGCGGCGCTGCGCGACGTCTTCGGCGTGCGGTCCCTGGCCGAGCCCGCTCGGCCCTAGCTTGCGATCCGCGTCGCGGCGACGGGCGGCTCGTCGTCGACGAGCCGGCCGTTCGGGAGCAGCTGCTCCGGCACCGGGACGCCGGCCGTCGAGAGCTTGTAGCGCTCGCACCGCGCGAACGCGCCCTCGCAGTAGAAGCTCTGCCAGACCCGGAGCGCCTCCTTCATGGAGATGTTCCGGTGCAGACCACACTGGTAGAGCGCAGGGCAGGCGGCCATGGGTGTCCCGCTCGCCGGCGTGGCGAGTCGACGCCTGGATGTGCAAGGCAGGTGCCCGGCCCGGGGGGTGACAAAGCCCCGTCATTCCGCGGATTCCCGTCCTCGCCCGGGGCGGGGTCCCGGCGCACACAGGGTGTGTGTCCCTCGCTCCAGGGGCAGGGGCGTCCCTCGACCCGCCGCCGGAGGCGCCGCGACGCCCGGGGGCGGAGCCGATCAGGCCCGGTGCGGCGCCCGGGGGACCGCCGCGGGCTCCCCCGCTCCATGCCCGCTCGCCAGGAACAGGCGCGCGAGCCGGCGCCGCACCCAGACCCGCGCTCCGTACATGGTCTCGTACACGGTCGGGATGACGAGGAGGGTGAGGACCGTCGAGGTGATGACGCCGCCGATCACCGCCCGCCCGAGCGGCGCGCGGAAGTCGCCGCCCTCGCCGAGCCCGAGCGCGACCGGGATCATGCCCGCCACGATCGCGACGCTCGTCATCACGATGGGGCGGAGCCGGATCCGCCCCGCCTCGACGAGCGCGTCGCGGATCGGGATCCCGCGCTGCTCCTGCGCCCACTTCGCGAAGTCGATGAGGAGGATCGCGTTCTTCGCGACGATCCCGAAGAGCAGGATCACGCCGATGAGGCTCATGATGTTGAGCGTGTCGCCCGTGACGAGGAGCGCGAGGACGACGCCGATGAGCGACAGCGGCAGGGACAGCATGATCGCGAACGGGTCGAGGAACGACCCGAACTGCAGGACGAGGATGAGGTACATGAGCAGGACCGCGGTCGCGAGGGCGAGCGCGACGCGCCCGAACACCTCGGCCTGGTCCCGGCTCTCCCCGCCCTGCCGGATCGTGTAGCCGGGCGGGAGCCGCAGCTCCGTGTCGATCTTGCGCTGCACGTCGCGGACGACCTCGGTGAGCGAGCGCCCCGCGACGTTCCCCTGGATCGAGATGAACCGCTCGCGGTCGAGGTGGGAGATCTGGGCGGGGCCGATCCCCTCCCGCACCTGCGCGAGCTGGCCGAGCGGCACGATGCGCGGAGGGCCGCCGTTTCCGCCCGGCACGACGAGCGGCAGCTGGCGGAGGTCCGCCGCGCGTTGCCTCGCCTCGGGGGCGAGCCGCACCATGACGTCGCGCGTCTCGCCGGCCGGATCGACCCAGTCGCCGGAGTCGAGCCCGGCGAAGGCGATCCGCATCGACTGCGCGATCTGCCCGACGGTGACCCCGACCGTGCCGGCGAGGCCGCGGTCCACCCGGACCTCGAGCTCGGGCTTCTGCCCGCGCGTCGAGAGCCCGACGTCGACCGCGCCCGGGACGGACTGCGCGAGCGCCTTCACCTTCTCGGCGTACTCGGCGAGCAGCCGCGAGTCGGGGCCGCGGAGCTCGAGCTGGATCGACTTGAACGCGCCGCCGAAGCCGCTCGTGAAGACCGAGATCTCGGCGCCCGCGACGGCCCGGAGCTCCCGCCGCAGCACGCCGCCGAGCGCCTCCTGCGAGACGTCGCGCCGGTTCTTCGGGACCAGCCGGACGTACACGAGCGCCTGGTCGACGCCCGGAACTTGGAGGGGGATCGGGGTGCCGATGGAGGCGTAGGCGTAGGCGACCTCCGGGTGGGCGCGGACGATCGCGGTCGCCTCCTCCACCTTCCGCCGCGTGTAGTCGAGCGACGAGCCGGGCGGCGTCTGCACGACGAGGTTCACCTCGCTGCGGTCGGACACGGGGACGAACCCGGCGCCGCCGATCGTCGCCTGGAGCACCATCGAGCCGACGAAGGCGCCCGACGCGAGGAGGAGCATCGCGAGCCGGTGGTCGAGCGCCCACGCCACGACGGCCTTGTAGCGGTCCGCCTGCCGGTCGAACCAGCGGTTGAACGCGCCGAGCGCCCGCGACACGGGCCCGGTCCGCTTCCCCTGCTCCACCTGCGGGTCGGGCCAGTAGGCCGACAGCATCGGGTCGAGCGAGAAGGAGACGAAGAGCGACACCAGGACGGCCGCGGCGATGGTGAGGGCGAACGGCTTGAACCACTGGCCGGCCACCCCGTACATGAACGCCACCGGCACGAACACCGCGACGATCGAGAAGGTCGTCGCCGCGACCGCGAGGCCGATCTCGTCGGTCCCCTTGAACGACGCGGTCGTGTGGTCCTCGCCGAGCTCGATGTGCCGGACGATGTTCTCGCGGACCACGATCGCGTCGTCGATCAGGATGCCGATCGCGAGGGAGAGGCCGAGGAGCGACATCGTGTTGAGCGTGAACCCGAAGACCCAGATGGCGATGAACGCCGCGAGGACCGACACGGGGAGCGCGAGGCCGGTGATCACGGTCGAGCGCCACGAGTTGAGGAACAGGAACACGACGAGGACGGTGAGGAGCGCCCCCTCGAGCAGCGTCGTCTGCACCTCGCGGACCGACCGCCGCACCCGCTCGCCCGCGTCCTGCACGACCGCGAGCTTCGCCCCGCCGGGGAGCCGCGCCTCGAGCTCCTTGGCGCGCCGCCTCACGTCGTCCGACACCGCCGTCGTCGAGTAGCCCTTCGACTTCAGGACCTCGAGGCCGACCGCGTCCTTCCCGTCGTACAGCGCGAGGGTCCGCGCCTCCTCCGCGCCGTCCTTCACCGCCGCGACCTGCCCGAGCCGGACCGTCTGGCCGGAACGGGTCGCGACCGAGAGCTGCTCGAACTGCGCGGGGGTGTCGAGCCGGCCGAGGAGCCGGATCGAGCGCTCGGAGAGCGCCCCGTTCACCCGCCCGACCGGCGCGGCGAGGTTCTGGGCCTGCAGCGCCCCGACGACGTCGGCGGCGGAGAGGCCCGCGCCGGCGAGCGCCTCCGGCCTCAGCTCGACGGTGAGCTCCCGCTTCTGCCCGCCGGCGATCCGGACGTCGGCGACGCCCTGCGCCGAGCGGAGCTCCCGCGCCACGACCTCGTCGGCGAGCCGCGTCAGCGCCGGGACGGAGAGGGTGTCCGACCGGAGCGTCAGCGTGACGATCGGCTCCTGCGTCGGATCGAACCGGGTGAGGATCGGCTCCTCCATCTCGAGCGGGAGCTCCTGGCGCTTCGCGCTGATCGCGTCGCGGATGTCCTGGGTCGCCTGCTGGAGGCTCTTCTCGAACTGGAAGAAGACGATGAACTGGGCGAACCCGTCCGCGGCGGACGCCGAGGTCTGCCGCCCGTCGATCCCCTCGATCGAGAAGATCGCGTCCTCGATCGGCTCG
>JAHWYA010000282.1 GCA_020028115.1 Anaeromyxobacter sp. | reverse complement strand
CGCTCACGAGGAGCACCGACCCCGCCTCTGCGTCGGCCTTCTCGAGCGCGAGGTCGAGGAGAAGCGCGAGGCCGCCCTCGCGGTCGAGCCCCGCGAGCTCGCCGGCGCGCTCGAACAGCTCGGCGAGGAGCTCCTCGGCCGAGACCTGCCGCCCGGCGGGGACGGCGCGGGCGGGAGCCGGCGCCCGCGAGGCCGCCGCGGCCTCGGGGCGGAGCTCCTGGATCCGGAAGACGCCGCCGCCGGTGGGATCGCTCACGTGGATCGAGCCGTCCGCCTGTACGTCGCAGAGGACGTTCGTCACCGCCGCGCCGCCGGTCCGCTCGCGGCCCGCCTTGAGCGCGGCGAGCCAGTGCTCCGCGTCGAGGCGGAGCACGACGTCCTGCGGGCGTGCCGGCGGCGCCGCCGGACAGAACACCTCGAACCGCGGCACCGCCCACCCCCTCCGGGCCGCTACTCGAGCGCGACGACGCGGAACTCGGTCCGGCGGTTCTGGGCCTTGCCCTTCGCGGTCTTGTTCTTCGCGATGGGCTTCGTCGGTCCGTACCCGATCGCCTCGAGGCGCCCGGGCGAGACGCCCTTCGACACGAGGTAGTCGCGGACGGCCTCGGCGCGGCGCTGGCTGAGGCGCATGTTCGACGTCTCCTTGCCGACGTTGTCCGTGTGCCCCTCGATCGACACCCGCATCTTCGGGAAGTCGTTCAGGACCTGGGCGACCTGGTTGAGGAGCGGGAACGAGTCGGGCAGCACGCGGAACTTCGCGGTCGCGAAGTGGACCTGCTGCTTGATCTCGATCTTCTCCTTCTTGACCTCGACGAGCGTGTACTTCTTCGGGCAGCCGTCGGGCGGCGGGCCGAACTGGTCCACGCACTTGTCGAGCCGGTCGGGGACGCCGTCCCCGTCCTTGTCGGTGTCGGGGCAGCCGGCGTTCTCCTTCAGGCCGGCGACGTCGGGGCACTTGTCCTCGTCGTCGGGCACGCCGTCGCCGTCGCGGTCGAGGACCGGGCAGCCGCGGTTCTCGAGCGGGCCGGGGTCGTTCGGGCAGGCGTCCGCGCGATCGACGATGCCGTCGCCGTCGTTGTCCGGATCCGGGCAGCCGTCCTCGTCCTGGAAGCCGTCCTTGTCCTCCGGGTCGAGCGGGCAGCGATCGATGTCGTCCGGGATGGTGTCCGCGTCGGTGTCCTTCGACACCGGGCAGCCCTGGGTCTCCTTCGGGCCCGGCTGCTGCGGGCAGGCGTCCTCGGAGTCGGGGATCCCGTCGCCGTCGGTGTCGGGGCAGCCCTTGAACTCGGGCATGCCGGCGAGGTCGGGGCAGGCGTCCTCGAGATCGGGGACCCCGTCGCCGTCCTTGTCCGTCTTCTGGATCTCGATCTTCGGCGGCGGCTCCGGAGCCTTCTTCGCGATGACGACCTGGGTCGGGCCGCAGGTCTTCGAGAGGCGCAGCGCCTCCTTCACGTTCCGCTCGGCGAGGTCGATGTGATCCTTCGCGCGATCGGCGTGCGCGTAGGTGACCTCCTCCTCCGAGAACGCGATGTTCGCCTCGGCCAGCGCGAGCTCCCGCGGCGCGCAGCGGGCCGCCCCGGACTTCTTCGCCTTCTCGATGTCGGCGCGGACGACCTGCGCGTTCTCGCGGAGCTTGCCGCCGGTCGCGCAGGAGGCCGCCGCGAGCGCGGTGGCGATGACGAGCAGCCGGCGTCGCATCACGGGCTCTCCCGATCCTTGTTCGAGGCGGCGACCGCGTTCTTGCGGGCCTCCTTGGCGAGGACGAGCGCCTTCGACGCGAGGCGGGAGGCGGACTCGTACTGGGCGCGGCCCGAGACCTCCCTCGCCTTGCGGTAGTAGGCCTCGGCGCCGGTGAACTCGTAGGGAGAGGTCTGCGCAGCGCCCGCGGCGCGCGCGGCCTCGATCTCCACGTCCGCGTCGATGAGCGCGGCGGTGGACTGGATCGGACCGCACGCTGCGAGCATCGCGAGCGCGAGCGAGGCGAGGACGAGCCGCACGGACACTCCTTTCGGGAAACCGCTCCGACGCTACCCGCGCGGGAGGGGGGCAGTCAAGGAACGGGGGGGTCGCCTCGCCGGTCGAAAAGCCGCGGGGAGCCGGGGGGTTCGCGCCAAGGACCGCCGGTCGGCTGGCGGGATGGCGCCCGGGGGGGGGGCCGGCCGGGCGGGCTGCATCGGGACGGGCGGACGTACCTTCCCGCGAGAGGGAGGTCGACATGGGGATCATCGCGTGGATCGTCTTCGGCTTGATCATCGGGCTCATCGCGCGCGCGATCGTGCCGGGCCGGCAGGGGATGGGGTTCGTCATGACGACGATCCTCGGGGTCGCCGGCTCGCTCATCGGCGGGCTCGCCGCGTCGGCGCTGACGGGCGGCACCGCGACCGGGTTCCGGACGTCGGGCTTCATCGGGAGCCTCATCGGCGCGATCGTGCTGCTGCTCGTCGCAGGGATGGTGACCGGCCCGCGTCGGCGAACGGTCTAGTTCACGGGCACGCCAGCGGCGGCTGCGGCGCGGGGCAGAAGCTCGTTCCCGGGTTCACGACCCCGGGGCCGATGAACTGCAGGAACGGGTTCCCGGGCCAGATGTTCCAGGGGACCGAGACGGTCGCGGTCTTCTCAGTGTAGAGGCTCACCGCGTGCGCGCCGGCGTCAACGCAGGCGAATTGGTTCGTGTTTGGGCCGCAGCCACCCGTCGGCCCGATGGTCCATGACACGTCGGACGCGAACCCGAGCTGATCGCCGGCGTTCCCCCAGAGCCGGTTCCCGGCGAAGACGAGGGTCCGGCTGTCGGCGAGCTTCACGACGACGCCGCCCACCGTGGTGCCCCACCCGGTCCCGTCGGGTCGGATCGCGCCGTTCGCGCGTACGTCGCAGCCTGTTAGCCGCACCCGGGAGGCGGGCTCGGCGAGACCAGAGACCACGATCCCCGTCCCGCCGTTCGAGTCGACGAACGCGCGCTCCACGGTCGCGTCCACGGTCCAGCCGCCCATGCCTCCCACCACGATCCCCTCCGCGGCGTTCCGGGCGATCGTCGGCGTCGAGGCGGTCGCGGGATCGTACGCGACGGTCAGGTGCCCGGCGCGGAGCTCGATGCCCGTGTTGCTCTCCGTGTAGCTCCCGCCGAGGACCGTCACGGTGGTCGTGAGGTCCGGCTCGAGGAGGAGGGCCGGACCGGAGACGCGCTCGACCTCGACGCCCTCGAGCCGCACGCTGCGGTTGGCGCAGGAGCTCGTCGCCATGGCGATCCCGCGCGCGAGCCCCGTGACCGCGCTCGCCGGATCGAAGCTCGCGCCCCCCGACACGCGCACGCGCCGGAGCGACGAGCCCTCCGTCGACATCACCGAGCACTCGACCGCGATCCCGACGCCCGTCGCGCCGTTCGCCTCGACTCGGAGCCCCTCGGCCGAGCCGTCGACGCGGAGGATGGCGGCGGGCGATGTCACCCCCGCATTCCCCCGGATCACCGCGGGCGCGCCGGGCGCGACGAGGGCGACGCGTGGTCCGACGGCGAGCGGCCGGTCCTCCCCGGTCTCGGCCGTGCCGAACACCGCCTGCTCCCCCTCCTCGCCCTCGATCCGGACGGTGACCGCGGCGGCCGTAGAGGCCGACGCCGCGTCGAGCGCGTCGCCGAGCTTCCCGTACCGGCACTCCGGCGGGAACGACTGGCCGCGCGGGAACGGAGAGGCGCCACGCGAGGGCGAGCCGCGGGGATCCGCGACGACGACGGTCACCGCCGCCTCCGGCTCCGGACACTCGCACGCGCCGCTGCCGCGCGGGCCACACTCCATCGCGCGCGCCGCGCAGTCGTCCTGCACCCACCGGCCGCAGACCGGGTCGGAGCGATCGCAGCGCATCGCGACGGCGACTGTGGGACAG
Organism: Anaeromyxobacter sp.; assembly: GCA_020028115.1. GTDB lineage: Bacteria > Myxococcota > Myxococcia > Myxococcales > Anaeromyxobacteraceae > Anaeromyxobacter. The sequence goes on along the minus strand of JAHWYA010000282.1, from coordinate 395 downwards.
AAGCTCGCGTCGAAGTCGCACCGCGACGCCTGGCACGAGAGCGCGCGGGCGCTGCAGCGGAGGTCGTTCCCGCAGGCCTGGCCGGCGGGGCAGTCGCCGGTCTCGCCCGGGACCGTGCACGGCGCGCCGTCGACCTCCACGCTGCACGCCACGAGGAGCGCCGCGGAGGCGAGGGACAGGGACGCGGCGCGCGGAGCCAGGCGCATCGTCAGAACCTCGCCTCGAGGAAGTAGAGCGTCGCGCCCGCGGCGGCGGCGCCGCCCGCGAGGCCGAAGAGGAGGTTCGCGGTGCGGGCCTTCGACTCCGCGTCGCGGGCCCGGCGGCCGGCCGCGGCTGCGTCGGGTGCGGAGAGGGCGTCGATGGCCCGCGCGTCCGCGCGGGCGGAGGCCCCGAGC
>JAHWYA010000281.1 GCA_020028115.1 Anaeromyxobacter sp. | reverse complement strand
GCCTGGGGCATCCTCGCGACCGGGATCTTCGCGAACGGCACCTACGGGCAGGGCCTGAACGGGATCCCGTACGGCGTCACCGGCCTCCTCTACGGCGACTCCGGCCAGCTCGTCGCCGAGGTCGTCGGCATCCTCGCGAACATCGCCTGGGTCGCGCCGGTCGCCGCGCTCGCGTTCTTCGTCGTCGGGAAGCTCGTCGGGAACCGGATCTCGGCGGAGGACGAGGTCGCCGGCGCGGATCTCGGCGAGATGGGCGTGCTCGGCTACGACTACGGCGCCGGGCCGGCGGTGGGCGTCGCGAAGAAGCCCGCCACGGCCCCGCCCGGCGCGCCGGTCCCGAGCCTCGCGGACGGCCGCTAGCCACCTCCTCCGGAAGCGCGAGCCGTGCTCGCGCGGGGGCGCCGCCCGCCGGTCTCCGGACCGGCGGGCGGCTTTTCGTTCGCGACCTAGATTCGATCCTGACGCCTAGGAGGCAACTGCGTGCAGGAAGGCGGGCTGACGAACGACGAGGCGCCTGAGGGCGTGGACGGGGCGGCGGGGCTCGGGCAGGCGTCGCTGCGCGACGTCATCGACGCCGTGGACGAGGCGGTCGTCGTGTTCGACGCGCGCGGCAACGTCCTGTCCATGAACCCCGCGGGCCGGAAGCTGCACGGGTGCGGCGCCACCGGTTGCGCGATGCCGCGCGACGTCTACCTCGCGCGGTACACGTTCGAGCGCCCGGACGGCGGCGCGGTCCCGGCGGACGAGCGGCCGCTCGCGCGCGCGCTCCGCGGCGAGGCGGTCCACGACGTCGAGTGCGCGGTGCGCGACGCGGAGAGCGGCCGGCGCTGGATCGGCCTCTACTCGGCGGTCCCGCTCGTCTCGAAGGACGGGACCACCCTCGTCACCGAGACCATCCGCGACGTGACCGAGCTGAAGCGCGCGTTCGAGGCGCTCCGGGAGGCCGACCGGCGCAAGGACGAGTACCTCGCGATGCTCTCCCACGAGCTGCGGAACCCCCTCGCCCCGATCCGGAGCGCGGTCTTCCTCCTCGAGCGAGCCGACCCGGCCTCCGACGGCGCGCGGCGCGCGCGGGAGGTGATCGCGCGGCAGGTGGGGCACCTCGCGCGCATGGTCGACGACCTCCTCGACGTCTCGCGCCTCGCGCGCGGCCGGATCGAGCTGCGCCGGACCCGGCTCGACCTCGGGGAGCTCGTCCGGCGGGTCGGGGAGGACCACCGGCTGCTGCTCGGGGGGGGCGGCGTCGAGCTCGAGGTCGCGGCCCCGGAGTCGCCGGTGCTCGTGGACGGGGACGCGACGCGCCTCGCCCAGCTCCTCGGGAACGTCCTCCAGAACTCGGCCAAGTTCACGCCCCGCGGCGGCCGCGTGACGCTCTCGCTCTCGGTCGAGGGGGGCCGCGCCACCGTCCGGGTCCGCGACACCGGCGCCGGCATCGAGCCGAACCTGCTCGGCCACGTCTTCGAGCCGTTCGTGCAGGAGGAGCGGAACCTCGCGCGCTCGCGCGGCGGGCTCGGCCTCGGGCTGCCGCTCGTGAAGGGGCTCGCGGAGCTGCACGGGGGCACCGTGGAGGCCCGCAGCGACGGGGCGGGCGCCGGGGCGGAGATCATCGTGCGGCTGCCCCTGGCCTCCGCGCGCGGGGCCGAGGGCGGCCCCCGCGAGCCGGATCGCGCCGCGGCCGTGTCCCGGCGGCGGGTGCTCGTCGTCGACGACAACGTCGACGCTGCCGAGTCGCTCTGCGACGTCGTCGCCTTCCTCGGCCACACGGTGGAGGCGGTCCACGACGGCGCCGCCGCGCTCGCCCGCGTGCGCGAGCGCCGCCCCGACGTCGTGCTCTGCGACATCGGGCTGCCCGGCATGGACGGGTACGAGGTCGCGCGCGCGATCCGCGCCGACGCGGACCTCGCCGGCATCCGGCTCGTCGCGGTGAGCGGGTACGCGCAGCCGGAGGACCGCGCGCGGGCGACGCGCGCCGGCTTCGACGCGCACGTCGCGAAGCCCGCGGACCCCGCCGCCATCGGGCGGCTGATCGCCTAGCCTGGGCGAGCCCCCGATATCGTCTCCGGCCGGATCCTCGCGCCCGGCGCGCCGGCGCGTACGATTGGCCCGTGGATCGCTACGAGCCGTTCGCGTCGCTCGCGCTCGCCGCCGCGGCGGGGCTCCTCATCGGCCTCGAGCGCGAGCGCTCGAAGCCCTCCGACGAGTCGCGGCTGTCGTTCCTCGGTGGCGCGCGCACGCACCCGCTCCTCGCCCTCGTCGGCGGCGCCTCGATGCTCGCGGCGCGCGAGACCGGGGTCGTCTCGGTCGTGGTCCCCTTCGGCGCGCTCGTCGTGCTCATCGGCCTCAACTATGCGGGCGAGGTCTGGCGGGACGTCCACCGCGGGATCACCTCCGAGGCGGCGTTCCTCCTGTCGTTCCTCCTCGGAGTGCTCGCGCTCACCCGCGACGTGATGGAGCCGAGGCAGAAGATCTTCGCGGTCGCCTCCATCGCGGTCGTCGCGACCTTCCTCCTCTCCGCGAAGCCGACGCTCCACCCGCTCGCGCGCCGCATGTCCACCGAGGACGTCGCGGGCACGCTCAAGTTCCTCATCGTGGCGGTGGTCCTGCTCCCGCTCCTGCCGGACCGCACCTACGGGCCGCTCGACGTCCTGAACCCGTTCCAGATCGGCGTCCTGATGGTGCTCATCTCGGCGCTCTCGTTCGCGGGCTACGCCGCGATCCGGCTGTTCGGCGCGCGCCGCGGCCTCGGCCTCACCGGGATCATGGGCGGCCTCGTCTCCTCGACGGCGGTGACGCTCTCCATGGCGCGGCGCGCGAAGGAGCGCCCGGACATCGAGGACTCCGCCGCCCTCGCGGTGATGCTCGCCTCCACGGTGATGTTCGCCCGGGTCGTCGTGATCGTCGTCGTGGTGAACCCTGGGCTCCGCGGGGAGATCGTCTACCCGATGGGATTCGCGGCCGCGGGCGGCGTGGCCGCCTGCCTCGGCCTGTGGCTCCGCTCCGGCCGCGCGAGGCCCGGCGCGCAGGAGATCGCGTTCTCGAACCCGTTCGACCTCACCGCCGCGCTCGAGTTCGCGCTGCTGTTCGCGGTCATCCTCCTCGGCTCGAAGGCCGCCTCGACCTACCTCGGCACGGCCGGGACCTACGCCGCCGGCCTCGTCGCGGGCTCGACCGACGTCGACGCGATCACGCTGTCGATGGCGAAGCTCGCGGGCGAGGGCGGCCCGCTCTCGCACCGCGTCGCGGCGACGACGATCTTCCTCGGGACGGCCTCCAACACCCTCGTGAAGGGCGTCATGGCGACGGTCGCGGGCGGGTGGCCCTTCGGTCGCCGCGTCCTCGGCGCGCAGCTCGCGGTGCTCGTCGCCGGGACCGCGGGCGCCGCCCTCGCCTGGCTCGTGTAGGCGCCTCGCTACCGTCCCCCGGGCGTCCTCGGCGAGGGCACCGGCGTCCCCGGCCCCTCGCGCCGGACGTGCGGATCGTGGCAGGACGTGCAGCGGGTCTCGGCGAGGGCGCGGCCGGGGTGGGCGGCGACGAGGCGCTCGCCCGAGAGGTGGTGACACCCTCTGCACAGGCCGGGCGGCGTCGTGGCGAGGAGCTTCGGGCCGGCGGCGGCGTGCTGGCGGTGGCACTCGAGGCACGCGCCGGCGCGGACGGGATCGTGGAGGGCCGCCGCGCGCTCGATCCGGTCGCGGAGCGCCGTGTGGCACGACAGGCAGAGGAGCGCCGCCTCCTGCCGCAGGAGCTTCGGCCGCTCGCTGCCGTGCGGGTCGTGGCAGAAGGCGCAGGCGCCCGCGAGGAACGGCGCGTGGAGCGAGCCGCCCGCCACCTCGGCGCGGCGGACCGCCTCGTGGCACCCGAGGCACGCCGCGCCCTGCGGCACCTTCACGAGCCGGTCTCCTCCGCGGTGGACCTCGTGGCACGAGAGGCACGCGCCGCGGGCGAAGGGCGCGTGCCGCCGTCCCGCCGGGTGCGCGGCGAGCGTCGCCTCGTGGCACCCTGCGCAGCGCCCCTCGGGCGGCCCCACGAGGAGGGCGGGCCGATCGGCCGCGTGCGGCGCGTGGCACCGCGCGCAGTCCGCCCGGAAGTGGCCCCGCACCCCCGCGCCGTCGGAGTGGCAGCGCAGGCAGAGCGCGGGGGCGCTCGCGTCGAGGAGGCGCGGCCCGCCCCCGTGCGGATCGTGGCACCCGGTGCAGCGGCCCGTCCGGACGGGCGCGTGGACCGACGGCGAGGCCCGCCACCTCGCCGGCTGGCCGTGGCACTTCCCGCAGAGCGCCG
>JAHWYA010000280.1 GCA_020028115.1 Anaeromyxobacter sp. | reverse complement strand
CGACCCCGACTCCGACCCCGACCCCGACCCCGACCCCGACCCCGACCGCGACCCCGACCCCGACCCCGACCCCGACCGCGACCGCGACCCCGACCCCGACCCCGACCGCGACCGCGACCGCCCCGGCGAAGAAGCCGGACGACGGCGACTACCGGCGCCTCCTCGCGACCGCGGAGCGGAAGTACGAGACCGGCCGGTTCCCCGAGGCGATCGCGGACTACCGGCGGGTCATCGCCGTCCGCGCCAGCGCGCCCGCGCTCGTCGGCCTCTCCCGCGCGCTCTACGACTCGAACAAATCGGGCGAGGCGCTGCGCACGCTCGAGAGCGCGATCCAGACGGACGGGCGCTACGCTCCAGCCTGGCTCCTGCTCGGCGAGATCCACCAGGGCGACGGGCGCACCGCGCAGGCGAAGGCCGCGTACGAGCGGTTCCTGCAGCTCGAGCCCAGGAGCGAGCAGGCGAAGGCCGTGCGCGACATCATCGCGAAGCAGCTCAAGTAGCGTTAAGTTCCCGCGCGCCGGGGTCGAGGACCAGGTCGAGGTCGAGGTCGAGGACCAGGTCCAGGTCCAAGTCCAGGTCCAAGTCCAAGTCCAGGTCCAGGTCCAGGTCCAGGTCCAGGTCCAAGTCCAGGTCCAAGTCCAGGTCCAAGTCCAGGTCCAAGTCGGAGATGAAGATCCTCGCCATCGAGACCTCCTGCGACGAGACCGCGGCCGCCGTGGTCGAGGACGGCGTCCGCGTCCTCGCGGACGTCGTCGCGACGCAGATCGACATCCACCGCCGCTGGGGCGGGGTCGTCCCGGAGCTCGCGAGCCGCAACCACGTCGTCCAGGTGATGCCGGTCGTCGACGAGGCGCTCGCGCTGGCGGGGATCTCGCCTGCCGCGCTCGACGCCGTCGCCGTCACGAGCGGCCCCGGCCTCGTCGGCGCGCTGCTCGTCGGCGTCCAGGCGGCGAAGGCGCTCGCGCTCGCGTGGGGGAAGCCGCTCGTGCGCGTGAACCACCTCGAGGGCCACCTCGTCGCGGCGTTCCTCGCCGATCCCGCGCCCGAGTTCCCGTACCTCGGGCTCGTCGTCTCGGGCGGCCACACCTCCCTCTACGCGGCGCGCGCGTTCGGCGACTACCAGCTCCTCGGGCAGACCCGCGACGACGCCGCGGGCGAGGCGTTCGACAAGGGCGCGAAGCTGCTCGGCCTCCCGTACCCGGGCGGCGTCGCCATCGACCGGCTCGCGCGCGAGGGGAACCCCGCGGCGCACCGGTTCCCCAAGGCGATCGTGAAGGGGTCGGACCTCGACTTCAGCTTCTCCGGGCTCAAGACCGCGCTCCTCCACCACGTGCGGAAGCACGGGGTGCCCGAGGGGCCCCCGCTCGCCGATCTCTGCGCGAGCTACCAGGAGGCGATCGTCCGCGCGCTCGTCGAGAAGGCCTTCCGCGCGGCGCGCCGCCTGCAATTCGACCAGCTCGTCCTCTCCGGCGGCGTCGCGGCGAACAGCCGGCTCCGCGCGGCGGTCGAGGAGCGCGCGCGGGAGTACGAGGGGATGCGGGTGTTCCTCCCCCCCGTGCGGCTATGCACCGACAACGCCGCGATGATCGCGGTCGCGGGGACCCACGCGCTCCTCCGCGGCGAGCGCGCGGGGCCCGAGCTCAACGCGGACCCGGCGTGGCGCCTGTGAGCTCCTATCCGTCGCCGCGGGCGCTCCTCGAGAAGTACGGGCTGCGCGCGAAGAAGAGCTGGGGGCAGAACTTCCTCGGCGACGACGGCATCCTCTCCGACATCGCGCGGCTCGCCGCGCCGCGCCCCGGGGACCTCGTCGTGGAGCTCGGCGCCGGCCTCGGGCACCTCACCGCGCGCCTCGCCGCGCGCGGGGCGCGGGTCGTCGCGGTGGAGCGCGACCGCGACATGGCGGAGGTGCTCCGCGGCGAGCTCGGCGGGACGATCTCGCTCCTCGAGGCGGACGCGGCGAGGCTGGAATACGGGGAGCTCGCGAAGCGGTTCGGGGGGTTCACGTCCACGACCACGTCCACGTCTACGTCCACGGACGCGTCGCCCAAGGTATCCGTGGTCGGCAACCTCCCCTACCACCTCACCTCGCCCATCCTCTTCTCCCTCCTCGACCAGGTGGACGCGGTCTCGCGCGCCGTCTTCCTCCTGCAGCGCGAGGTGGCCGAGCGGCTCGCGGCGGAGCCGGGGACCAAGGACTGGGGGATCCTCTCCGTCCTCCTCCAGCGCGAGGCGGACGTCTCGGTGGAGCGGATCGTGCCGCCCGGCGCATTCCTGCCGCCGCCCAAGGTGGACAGCGCGGTCCTCTGCGCCATCTTCCGGCCGCCCGCGGACGCGGTCGCGGACCCGGCGCGCTTCCGCAGGCTCGTGAAGGCGGGCTTCGCGCAGCGCCGGAAGACGCTCGGGAACGCGCTCCGGGCCGGCGGGATCGCGCCGGCGGACGTGCTCGGGGCGGCGCTCGCTCGAGCAGGGATCGATCCCGGCCGCCGCGGCGAGACGCTCACCGTTTCGGAGTGGGCCGCGCTCGACCGGGCCATTTCAGCGGGGGGGCACTCGCTCCGCTGACGCGGAGCGCGCGCCCCCCGAGCCCCCCGCTCGCTCGAGATCAGTACTCGCGGCGGAGCCGCGCTCGACTCTGGGGCCCCCTGAGGGGCCGGGGCAGCCTCATCCGGCTGCCCCTGCGCTCGCCTTGCTTGAATTTCCACGGGCGCCCACCCGCCATCTCCGCCCGCCCGCCGCCCATCGGTCGGGAGGGCGCCCGTGAAATCCTCGGGGCCTAGGGCCCCATCGTGCGGGCCGTCGCGAGGAGGAGGCTCATGTTGCGAGCTCCGTTCTCGCCGAGGTACCGCCGGAACGCGACCGGATCGAGCCGCATCGACCGGATGGTCTGCCGGACGATGACGTCGTACGACGGCGCGTTCGGCTTCTTGAGCTGAAGCGCGATCTTGAGGATGGCCCGGTGGAAGGCGGGATCGATCCCGTCGCCCGCGGCCTCGTTCGCCGTCGTCGCCTTCACCTGCGTCGCCACCCGGCTCGCCATCGGCTTCGCGCCTCCCTCGGTCCCACACCCTCGAACTCCCGGCGACGATACGTGACGCTAGATGCGGCGTCAAGGAAGCCATGATCCCCGGATCACGGGGTCCGCGATCGCAATGTCGCGATCGTGCCGCTCGGCAGGGAAGGCGTGCTCGAACGACCGGCGGCCTCCGACCCGCCTTGCGGCGTCCCACCGGGCGTGGCAAAGTCGCGCGCTCCCGCGCGTTTCCGACATGGAGAGACCTCGGTACATCGCCGTCGAAGGGCCGGTCGGCGTCGGCAAGTCCGCGCTCGCGCGCGTGCTCGCCGAGAGGGCGGGCGCACGCCTCGTCGAGGAGACGCCCGAGGAGAACCCGTTCCTGCGGGCCTACTACCAGGACCGCCGGAAGCACGCGTTCCAGGCGCAGATCTTCTTCCTCCTGTCGCGGTTCCAGCAGCAGCAGGCGCTGTTCCAGCAGGACCTCTTCAGCCGGTCGACGGTCTCCGAGTACCTGTTCGCCCGCGACCGGATCTTCGCGTCCCTCGCGCTCTCGCCGGACGAGCTGGCGCTGTACGATCGCGTCTACGAGCTCCTCGGACCGCGGGTGGTCAAGCCGGACCTCGTCGTCTACCTGCAGGCCCGCACCGACGTCCTCCTCGCCCGCGTCCGCAGGCGGGGCCGCGACTACGAGCGCTCGATCGACGCCGCGTGGCTCGAGGGGCTCGCCAAGGGCTACAGCGACTTCTTCTTCCACTACGACGAGACCCCCTTGCTCGTCGTCAACGCGAGCGACATCGACCTCGAGGGCAGCCCCGAGGACGTCGAGGCGCTGCTCGCGGTGATCCGGAAGCACCGGAAGGGGACGCAGCACTACGTGCCACTCGGAACGCGAACGTATTAGAGTCTCCCTCTCGCCAATGGGCAGGACCCCGCAGGCGGGGCCTACACCGGAGGTCGTCATGTCGACTCACGCCGCGCCGAAGAAGCGCGTCACGATCCACGAGCTCCGCCGGATGAAGGACGCCGGCGAGAAGATCGCGATGGTCACCGCGTACGACGCGACCGCCGCACGCCTCGTCGCGGGGGCGGGCGTGGACGCGGTGCTGGTCGGGGACTCGCTCGGGATGGCGGTCCAGGGCCACGACTCCACGCTGCCCGTCACGCTCGACCAGATGGTCTACCACTCGGCCATGGTGCGGCGCGGGCTCGATCGCGCCGGCGGCCGGCCGCATCTCGTCGGCGACCTGCCCTTCGGCAGCTACCAGGCGAGCGTGGAC
>JAHWYA010000279.1 GCA_020028115.1 Anaeromyxobacter sp. | reverse complement strand
GGGAGGCGGCCGCGCTCCTCGAGCCGCTCCTGCGCGGCGATCCCTCGCTCGCCGAGGCGCGCGGGCTGCTCGTGTCGCTCCCCGCGGCGGCGCCTCAAAAGCACGCAGGGCCGTGATATAAGCGCGCTCTCTCATGCGAATCCTCGTCGTCGGTTCGGGCGGCCGCGAGCACGCCCTCGCCTGGAAGATCTCGAGGAGCCCCCTCGTGCGGGCCCTCTTCGCCGCCCCCGGCAATCCCGGCATCTCGCGGGTCGCGACGCTCGTCGCGCTCGATCCGCGCGACGTCGACGCGGTGGCCCGCTGGTGCGTCGAGAACCGGATCGACCTCGTCGTCGTCGGGCCGGAGGCGCCGCTCGTCGCGGGGCTCGCAGACCGGGTCGCGCGCGAGGGGATCCCGGTCTTCGGGCCGAGCGCCGCCGCCGCCGAGATCGAGGGCTCGAAGGCGTTCGCGAAGGACGTCATGCGCGCCGCGGGGATCCCGACCGCGGAGTACGAGGCGTTCACCGAGGTCGGCCCCGCCGTCGCCTGGGCGCGCGCCCGCGCGGGGCGCGTCGTCGTGAAGGCGGACGGCCTCGCCGCCGGCAAGGGCGTCGTCGTCTGCGGCGACGCCGCCGAGGCGGAGGAGGCCCTCCGCGCGATGCTCGTCGGCGGCGCGCACGGCGCGGCCGGCCGGAAGGTCGTCGTCGAGGAGCGGCTCGAGGGACCCGAGGCGAGCTGCATCGCCTTCACCGACGGCGAGCGGGTCCGGATGCTCGCCGCGGCGCAGGACCACAAGCGGATCTTCGACGGCGACCGCGGTCCGAACACGGGCGGCATGGGCGCGTTCTCGCCGACGCCGAACGTCGGGGCGGACCTCCTCGCCGACGTCGAGCGGACGGTCATCGTGCCCGCGGTGCGCGAGCTGGCGTGGCGCGGCCGGCCGTTCCGCGGCGCCCTCTACGCCGGGATCATGCTCACGCCGAAGGGGGCGCGCGTGCTCGAGTTCAACGCGCGCCTCGGCGATCCCGAGACCCAGCCGATCCTCATGCGGCTCGCGAACGACATCGTGCCGGCGCTGCTCGCCGCGGCGAAGGGCGACCTCTCCGGCGTGACGCTCGAGTTCGATCCCCGCGCCGCGGTGGGCGTCGTGCTCGCGGCCGAGGGCTACCCGGGGACCGTCGCGAGCGGCGACGTCGTCGAGGGCGCGGACGGGCCGTTCCCCGAGGACGTGCAGGTGTTCCACGCCGGGACGACGCGCGGCCCCGACGGCCGCGCCGTCACGAGCGGCGGGCGCGTCCTCACGGTGTGCGCCCTCGGCACGGGCCTCCCCGACGCCGCCCGGCGCGCGTACGAGGCGGTGGGCCGCGTGCGCTTCCGCGGCATGCAGTTCCGCAAGGACATCGGAGGGAAGGCATGAGCGGGCCGAAGGTCCTCATCCTGATGGGGTCGGACTCGGACTGGGAGGTCATGTCCGAGGCGAGGAAGGCGCTCGACGAGCTGGGCATCGAGTCGGAGGTCCACGTCTCGTCCGCCCACCGCACGCCGGAGCGGACCGGCCGGCTCGCCCGCGAGGCCGCGGGCCGCGGGATCCAGGTCCTCGTCTGCGGCGCGGGCGCGGCGGCCCACCTCGCCGGCGTCTGCGCGGCCGAGACCGAGCTCCCCGTCCTCGGCGTCCCCCTCGCCTCGTCGGACCTGAAGGGGCTCGACGCGCTCCTCGCGACCGCGCAGATGCCCGCCGGGGTCCCCGTCGGCACCCTCGCGATCGGGAAGGCCGGGGCCCGCAACGCCGGGCTCCTCGCCGCCCGCATCGTCGCGCGCGGCGACCCGAAGGTCGCCGAGAAGGTCCGCGCGCAGCGCAAGCGGATGGCCGAGGAGGTCGAGGCGAAGGACGCCGCCTTGCAGGGCAAGCTCGGTCCGAAGGGGTAGCTTGCCCATCTTCGACCGGTACGTCGCGAAGGAGATCCTCGTCCCGTTCCTCGCGGGGCTCCTCTTCCTCACGCAGCTGCTCCTCGCGACGCAGGTCCTGAACCAGGCCGACGTGCTGTTCGGCTCGGGCGTCTCCTTCCTCGACATCGCCTGGATCGTCGTCGCCCTCGTCCCGAACGTCCTCGGGTACGTCCTCCCCGTCTCCTTCCTGCTCGGCGCGGTGGTCGGGATCGGCCGCCTGTCCGAGGACCGCGAGATCGTCGCGATGGGCGCGGCGGGGCTCTCCACCGCCCGCCTCGTCCGCGTGCCGCTCGCGATCGGGATCGTGGTCGCCGCCGGCGCGGTCTGGTTCTCGACCCACGTCGAGCCGGCCGGGTTCCACCTCGCGCGGATGCGGCTCGGCGAGGTCGTGAAGCGGAACGTCGCGAACGACGTCCGCGAGGGGACCTTCTACGAGCAGATCCCCGGGTACACGCTCTACGCCGAGCACGTGAGCGACGGCGGCGGGTGGGAGAACGTCCTCATCAGCGATCGCTCGAACCCGCGCGCCCCGGTGCTCGCCCTCGCGCGCACCGGCAAGCTCGAGCCGGTCGGGGCGGGGCAGGAGATGCGCCTCGTCCTCGACGCGGGCGAGCTCCACCGCGAGCAGGCCGGAAGCGACGAGTACGTCTCCGCCGACTTCCGGCACGCCGAGGTGGTCGTCGGGCTCGGGACCGCGCTCAGCGACAAGAACGCCTTCTCGCGCTCGACGCGGGAGATGTCGATGGCGGCGTTCGACGAGCGGATCGCGGCGGAGAAGGCCCGCGGCGGCCCGGAGGGGTTCGCGAACGCCCGGAAGTTCGAGGGCTACAAGCACCGCCGCTACGCCCAGCCCCTCGCGATCCTGCCGTTCGCGCTCCTCGCCGTGCCCCTCGGGGCGTCGCGCCGGATCGGCCGCGCGTTCGCGATGGCCGCCACAGTCGGCGCGGTGATCGTCCAGTACGTGCTCATGCGGAGCGGCGAGGTGATGGCGCAGAACGGGACCCTGCCGGCCTGGCTCGCGCTCCAGATCCCGACCGTGGTCCTGACCGTCCTCGCGATCGTCCTCGTCGTCCTGCAGTCCCGCCGGGGCCCGGGGGCGGTGCGGTGATCCTGTTCCGCTACGCGGCGCGCCGCGCGCTCGCGGCGATGTTCGGCGCGCTCGCCGGCGTCGTCGCGCTCTACCTCGCGGTCGACTTCGTCGACAACTCGGCCTCGTGGACCGGGCCGGGCTGGATCCCAGCGGCGCTCGAGCTGTACGCGAACAAGTCCGCGGTGGTGGCCCGCATGGTCGCCCCGGCCGCGATCCTGCTCGGCGCGTCCGTCGCCATCTCCGGCTTCCGCGCGACGCGCGAGTGGACCGCGATGCGCGCGCTCGGGCTCGGGCCCTGGCGGCTCGCCGTGCCGGTCCTCGCCGTCACCTTCGGCGCGGGCGTGCTCATGGTCGTCTTCCACGACACGGTGGGGGTCCGGGCGGCGCAGCGGGCGGAAGAGCTCGGCGCCCTGCGGTTCGGGCGCGGCGGCGACAAGCGCCGGTTCCTCGCGGCGCGCGAGCCGAAGCGCTGGTTCCGGGGGGCCGACGGCCGCCGCATCTACTACCTGCGCGGGCAGCTCCCGGGCGGCGGGTTCCAGAACGTGACGGTGCTGGAGGTGGACCCCGCGTTCCGCCTCGTGCGCCGGATCGACGCGGAGCGGATGCGCCCGGCGGGGTCGGAGTGGGTGCTCGAGGACGTCGAGGACCGCGCCTTCGCCGCCGACGGGGCGATGACGGTCGCGCGCGACGCCGAGCGCCGCTACCGGTTCGACGAGCCGCCGGAGTCGTTCGACGTCGTGCCGGGGCGCCCCCACGAGATGCGCTGGCGGACGCTCGTGCAGCAGATCGACCTGCGGCGCCGCCTCGGGCTGTCGTCGGTGGAGCTCGAGCTCGAGCGCGACAACCGCATCGCGTACCCCTTCGCGGCGGTGCCGGGCGTCCTCCTCGCGCTCGCGCTCGCGCTGCGGCGCAATCGCAAGGGGCACGTGTCCGCCGCGCTCGGCGAGGCGGTGGCGGTGTCGCTCCTGTTCTGGGCGGCCCAGGGCGTGTCGTGGGCGCTCGGGATGTCCGGTCACGTCCCGACGGAGGTCGCGGCGTGGGCGCCCAACGTGCTGTTCCTCGCGGCGGGGCTCGGCGCGGTGCGCCGGGTCGCCTAGCGCCGCCCCGCCGTCTTGCGGAGCACGCGCCGGTACACGGACAGCGTCGCCCTTGCGGTCTCGTCCCAGCGGAAGCGGCGCGCCCGGCCGCGGCCGGCGGCGGCGCGCAGCTGCGAGCCCTCCCGGTCGTCGAGCGCCGCCCGGACGGCGTCGGCGAAGCCCTCCGCGTCGCGCGGGTC
>JAHWYA010000278.1 GCA_020028115.1 Anaeromyxobacter sp. | reverse complement strand
GGGTCGGGCCCTCGCCGGCGGACGCCCGCGCGCGGGCGCGCCGGACGGCATCGTGGACGGCGAGGAGGTCGTTCCCGTCCACCCGCTCGCCCCGCATCCCGTACGCGACCGCCTTCTGCGCGATGGTCTCCGACCCGGTCTGGCGCTCGCGCGGGACGCTGATCGCCCACCCGTTGTTCCGGCAGACGAAGACCACCGGGATGCGCCGGACCGCCGCGAAGTTGAGGCCCGTGTGGAAGTCCGCTGCGCTCGTCGCGCCGTCGCCGAACCAGACGAGCGAGACCATGTCGTCGCCCTTGATCCGCGCCGCCCAGGCGGCGCCGACCGCGTGCGAGATCTGCGTGGAGATGGGCGACGAGATCGACGCGAACCGGCCCGGGCGCCAGGCCTCGTGGCACGGCATCTGCCGGCCCTTCATGACGTCGCCCGCGTTGCCGAGCAGGTCGCAGAGGAAGGTGGGCAGGGGCATCCCGCGCAGGAGCGCGGCGCCGTGCTCCCGGTAGCACGGGAAGAGCCAGTCGCGGGACTCCATCGCGGCGGCGGCGCCGAAGACGGCCGCCTCCTCGCCGATGGCGCCGATGTAGAACCCGATCCGGCCCTGCCGCTGGAGCGTGACCATCCGCTCGTCGAGCGCGCGCTCGAGCACCATCCAGCGGTAGAGCGCGCGCACCTCGTCGTCGCCGAGGGCCGCGGCGGGGAGCTCGCCCACCACCCGCCCGTCCTCCGCCACGATGCGGTGGAGCGGGAACTCGCGCGCCCATCGCCCCCCCTCGCGCTCGCGCGCCGGCGACGGTCCCACGATCTCGGTCTCGTGCCGCATGTCCCGCTCCGGCCCGACGTCACCCCCGCGCGGCACCGTGGCCTCGCCCCGGCCCGTCGGCGGCCCGGGAGGACGGCTCCCGCGCGTCCAGCTCTCCGCGCAGGAAGAGCTCCGCGGCGCGGTAGCTCGATCGGACGAGGGGACCGCTCGCGACGTACCGGAACCCGAGGGCGAGCCCCGCCTCCCGGTAGGCCACGAACCGCGCCGGGGTCACCCACTCGACCACCGGCAGGTGCCACGCGCTCGGCCGCAGGTACTGGCCGAGCGTGAGGATCTCGACCCCCGCGCCGCGCAGATCGCGCATCGTCTCGACGACCTCGGCCTCGGCCTCGCCGAGGCCGACCATGATCGACGACTTCGTCACGATCGGCGGGAACTCCTGCTTCATCCGCGCGAGGACGGCGAGGGTCTGGTCGTAGCCCGCGCGCCCGTCGCGCACGGCGGGCGTCAGCCTCCGGACCGTCTCGATGTTGTTCGCGAAGACGTCCGGACGCGCGCGGCCGACGGTGCGCACCGCCTCCAAGTCGCCCTGGAAGTCCGGCGTCAGCACCTCGACGAGCAGGCCGGGGATCTCCTTCAGCCGGCGGATGGCGTCCGCGAAGTGCGCGGCGCCGCCGTCCGGCAGGTCGTCCCGGTCGACGCTCGTCACGACGATGTAGTCGAGCCCGAGGCGGGCGATGGCCTCCGCGAGGTGGCGCGGCTCGTCCGGATCGAGGGGCGGCGGATGGGCGGCCGTCTTCACGTGGCAGAACCGGCAGCCCCGCGTGCAGACGTCTCCCATGAGCATCACGGTCGCGGTGCCGCCGCTCCAGCACTCGCCCACGTTGGGGCAGCTCGCCTCCTGGCAGACGGTGTGGAGCGCGAGCCCGCGGAGCGTGTCGCGCACGCGCTGGTAGCGCTCTCCGCCGGGGATCGGGACCTTGAGCCAGGCGGGCTTCTTCGCCTCCCGCGGGATCCCGCGCGCCCGGAGGTCGTCGGCGATCTCGCGCCGGCTCGTCGGGAGCGCGCCGGCGGGCGGCTCGGCGAGGACCGGCAGGGATGTGCGCGGAGGACCGGACATGGGCGTCTAGGGCGATGTAGCGATGCCGCACGATGGGGTCAAGCGCCCCGCTCCCTCGCCGGTCAGCCTGCTCATCGGGCGGCGCCCTCGCATGCTATAGTCTCCCCGTCGCGCGCGCCCCACCCGGGCCTCGACCGCTTCCGCGCGAAACGCACCCATGGTGGAGCAAGTTCCCGCCGAGCCGACGAAGATCCTGATCGTCGACGACGACGCCTCGGTGCGGGACGTCATCGGCGTGCTCCTCGGCGAGGAGGGCTATGCCTGTACGGCGGTGAGCTCCGCCGCCGCAGCCGTCGACGCGGTGCGGCACGGAGAGTACCCGCTCGTGATCAGCGACGTGCGGATGCCGGGGCACGACGGGTTCTGGCTGCTCGAGCGGCTCCGGGACGTCCGGCCCGAGACCGCGGTCGTCATGCTCACCGCCTTCGGCGACACCGAGGCGGCCGTCGAGTGCCTGCGGAACGGCGCCGCGGACTACCTCCTCAAGCCGCCGAAGGTGACGGAGCTCGTCCGCGCGATCGAGCGGGCCCTCGGCCGGCGGCGCCTCGAGCTGGCGCGCTCGAAGTACCGCCGCTCGCTCGAGAACCGCGTGCGCGAGAAGACGGCGGAGCTCTCGCGCGCGCTGCGCGAGCTCGAGGCGACGTACTCGCAGACGCTCTGGTCCCTCGTCGCCGCGCTCGACGCGCGCGAGCACGAGACGGGCGACCACTCGCAGCGCGTCGTCCGCTACTCCCTCGCGGTCGCGCGCCGGCTCGGGCTGCCGGAGCGGGACCTGCCCGATCTCGGGCGCGGCGCGCTCCTGCACGACATCGGAAAGATCGGCGTCCCCGACGCGATCCTCCTCAAGCCGGGGAAGCTCGACGACGCCGAGTGGCGCGAGATGCGGCGCCACCCGCAGACCGGCTACGACATCCTCCGCTCGATCGGCTTCCTCGAGCACTCCGCCGAGATGGTGCTCGCGCACCAGGAGCGGTTCGACGGCCGCGGCTACCCCCGCGGGCTCGCGGGCGAGCAGATCCCCATCGCCGCGCGCATCTTCGCCATCGCCGACACCTACGACGCGATGACGAGCGATCGCCCCTACCGCCGGGCCCTCTCCGGCGACACCGCGCGCGAGGAGATCGCCCGCTGCTCGGGCACACAGTTCGACCCGCGCTGCGCCGACGCGTTCCTCTCGATGACCCCGGCGGAGCTGTCCGAGCTGGCGCGGCCGACGGCGGAGCTGCCGATATGAGCGAGCCCCTCGACCCCGGCGCGCTCGTCGACGGGCAGGGGCGTCGCATCGCCTACCTGCGCCTGTCCCTCACGGACCGCTGCAACTTCCGCTGCAGCTACTGCGCCCCCGCGGGACCCGACCGCAGCGGCGATCCGCTCGCGCGGCCGGAGCTCGCCCGTCTCGTCCGGATCTTCGCCGGGCTCGGGGTGCGCCGCGTCCGGCTCACCGGCGGCGAGCCCACGCTGCGGCCGGACCTCCTCGACGTCGTCCGCGACGTGCGCGCGACGCCGGGGATCGAGGAGATCGCCCTCACGACCAACGGGCACGCCCTCGGGACGCTCGCGGAGGCGCTCCTCGCGGCCGGGGTCTCGCGGCTCAACGTCTCGCTCGACACGCTCGATCCGGAGCGGCTCCACCGGATCGCGGGGCGCGCCGCCTCGCTCGAGCGGATCGTGACGGGGCTCCGGGCGGCGCTCCGGGCGGGCTTCGCCTCGGTGAAGCTCAACACCGTCGTGGTGCGGGGCGAGAACGAGCACGAGGTGGGCGACCTCACGCGGTTCGCCTGGCGGCTCGGGGCGACGCCGCGGTTCATCGAGCTCATGCCGTTCGGCCCCGGCTCCCCGGTGCCGACCGCCGAGGTGAAGGCGCTCCTCGCCGGCCAGGGGATCGCCCTCGAGGCGGACGCCACCCGCGGCTGGGGTCCGGCGCACCACATGCGCGGAACCACCGACGCGGCGGGCGAGCGGCTCGCCGGCCTCGTCGGGTTCATCGGCGCGATGACCGAGGGCTTCTGCGAGAGCTGCAACCGCGTCCGGGTGAGCGCCGACGGCTCCCTGCGCGCCTGCCTCGGCGGCCGCGATCGCGTCGCGCTCGCCGAGCTCGTGCGGGCGGGGGCGAGCGACGCCGACATCGCCGGCCGGATCCGCGCGGCGCTCCTCGCGAAGCGCGACCGCCACCACATGGCGGACGACGCCGGCGGGCTGCTGCCGATGATCGGCACGGGCGGGTAGCCGGCTCAGGCGAGCTGGAAGCGCGCCTCCGCGGCCGCCGCGCCGTCGCCGCCCGCGAAGAACCGCGCCGCGAGCCGCCGCTCCACCGCGTCGTAGACGCCGTGCCAGAGCGTCCGGCGCGATCCCGCCGCGGCGGGCACGAACGCGCGCGCCGCGATCGCCGAGAGGGACGCCTCCTCGACGGGCGAGGCG
>JAHWYA010000277.1 GCA_020028115.1 Anaeromyxobacter sp. | reverse complement strand
TACGACCACGGCTCGCTCGAGCCCGCGTGCGCGGAGCTCCTCGGCGACCCGTGCCCGCTCCCGCTCCGCGCGCGGAGCGAGCCGGGGCCCGGCGATACGCTGTTCGTGAAGCAGTACGACGGGACCGCGCCGCCGCCGCCGCCGCCCGAGGGGTGGCGTCAGGTGTGGCGCTCGACGGGTCAGCGGATCGAGGGTTCCCTCGCCGCTCCCGTCACCTACTCCACGACGACCATGATCTGGGAGCGCGAGGGACCGCCGGGCTGACGCAGGCTCGCGCGGGGGCCGATGGGGCGGGCGCGCCCTCCTCGGCTTGCCGGCCGGGGCCCCGGTCTCGCGAGGAGACCGGAGCCCGGCCGCTGCCGGTTCACTTCGAGTCGGGACGCGCGACGGCGGCGTCGTTCTTCGCCTGGGCGCCGCTCGCGTCGCCCTTCTGCTGCGCCTTCGCGGTCTGGCCGTCCTGCTGCTTCTGCTTCGCGGCCTTGTCCTTGTCGGGCTGCGCCTTCTCGGCCTTGGTCACCGTCGTCTTCTGATGACCCTCGCAGGCGCGAGCGGGACCGGCGTGCGCCAGCACGCCGAGCGCCCCGATCGCCACGAGACCCTGCACCATCCGCTTCGCGTTCACGCTCGACCTCCCCGCCCCGGGACGAGCCCCGGCGGCTCGAGAGAGCCTAGGAACGCGCTCGCGGCGTGGCCCGCCCGCACGTGGCGCGCGCGGTCGTGCAGGCGAGCGCGGGCGCTCCCCCCGCGCGCCCGCCACCGTCACACGGTCGCGTACGCCCGCCGGACGGCGTCCTCGCCGTGCTCGCGGACGAGCCGGCGCACCGCGAAGTGCGCGCGCGCGGTCGTCTGGTAGTGATCGATGAAGATCGCATTCACCGCCGCGCCGCCGGCCGCGCCGAGCGCGGGCACGAGCTGCGCCACCGCCTTGTTTGCGACGTTCACGCCGAACCGCTCCGCGACCCTCCCGAGGAGCTGTACGAGCGCCGGGGCGGTCCGCTCCGCCACGGCCCCCGAGCCGAGGTACTCCGCGGCCTGCGCGACGGCGCGCCCGAGCGCCGCCCGGAGCGCGAAGTACGCGGACTCGGCCGCGTCGTCGCCCGGCGCGCGCGAGCCGTACGCGAACACCGCGAGGCACTCGAGCCGCGTCGCCACGAGCGACAGGTCCTCGCCCTGCGCGCGGGCGTGATCCGCGATCGACCTCAGCATCACGGTGGTCGAGATCGGCAGCTCCACGGCGAGGCCGGCGAGCCCCGCCGCGCCGCCCGCCGCCCCGGTGATCACCACCGCCGTCCGGTGGAGCCAGTCCGCGGCGGCGCCGCCGCCGTGCGGCCCGCGCGCCAGCGTCCGGAGCGCCACGTCCAGCGCCGCCTCGAGCGCGGAGCGCGTCCCGTCGGAGAGCATGCGGCGCGCCCCTTCGGGCAGCCGCTGCACGAGCGCGTCGACCGGGCGCCCGAGCCGGTCGGCGAGCCGGATCGCGAGCCCGGGCGTCTCGAGCGCCTCCTTCGCGCGCGCCAGCTCGGCGAGGTCCTTCGGGGGAAGCGGCGACAGTTCGGCCATGTCCCCGACAACGTCGTCATCGGGGAGCGCGACGTCGAGGGGCGCGGGAAGGTCCGGGCGCTCGGGCGGCGGGAGGCTCGCGGCACGCCGGTGCGGAACCCGCAACTGCGGGTGCGGAGTCCGCAACGGCGAGCGCACCGCCCCGCCGCAAACGATGCATTCGCCGGCGGATGCGGCGGTGAGGCACGCGCAAGCGGTGCACGGCGCACGCACGCACCTACGGTGACGCGTGTAAGCGGCCACCTCCGCCGTAGGTTCCGCGACCCCCACGCGTTCACGGGATACGACGCCTCACTCCATGCGTGTAAGAGAGATTCAGACGCAGCAGCGCGCGGTGCGGCCGGACCTCGCGCACGCTGCAAGACCCCGAGGACCTCCATGGCGTTCACTTCCCGCATCTCGCTCGCAGCCGCGGTCCTCGCCGCGGCGCTGTCGCTCCCCTCACTCGCGCACGCCGGCGACGTCCGTATCGCCCTCACGCAGGCGCAGGCCGGCGAGGCGCGCAAGTACCAGACGCTGCTCGAGTACCTCTCGTCGAAGGGGTTGACGGCGTCGTTCGTCACCGCCCCGGACTATCGTGCGGCCGCCGAGCTCTTCGCGTCCGGCCAGGTGAACGCGATGTTCGGCGGCTCCGGCGTCACCGGCACGTTGATGATCAAGGGGCTCGCCGAGCCGGTCCTCCGGCCGATGGGCGTGGACGGCGTCTCCACGTACGCCGCGGTCGTGATCGCGCCGACCGGGGCGCCGCGGTTCGACGGGAGCGCCCGCTACTTCGACGGGAAGCGCGTGATCTTCTCGCCGCTCGCCACCGCCGGGGAGTTCTACTTCCGGTCGCTCGGCCCCTCGAAGCCCGCGGCGATCCTCAAGGCCGCCTCGCACGGCGCCGCGCTCGACGCGCTCGCGCGCGGCCAGGCCGACGTCGGCGTGCTGAAGAACCACGTCTGGACGAAGGAGCAGTCGAAGCATCCCGGCCTCGCGCTCGTCGGCGGCGACTCCGGGCAGAACCCGGACACCACGCTCATCCTGTCGCCGAAGCTCGACGCGCCCACCGCGAAGAAGCTCGCCGAGGTCCTCCTCGGCATCGAGAAGGACGCGCAGCCGCTCGCCGTCGCCGCGCGTGAGGCGCTCAAGATCCGCGGGTTCGTCCCGACCACGACGAAGGAGTACGCGCACACGCTCGACCTCCTCCGGAAGGCGGGCGTGACGAAGGACTGGGCGTTCACGTTCTGAACCCGGCGGCGCCGCCGGGGGGCGAGGCGCCGGGAGGCACCATGTTCCGCTTCGGCTCGATCGCCGCCCGCTTCCTTACCACGACCCTCCTCCTCGTCGTCGTGGGCGTCGGCGGGCTCGGGGCGTTCCTCGCGACGCGCGGCGCGCGCAACATCCGCGCGTCCCTCGACTCGAGGGGCGACGCCGTCGCGACGCTCACCCAGAACGTCGCCGCCGGGTACGTCGAGAACTTCGACTACGTCGCGCTCGACCTGCTCCTCGCGGAGCTCCGCAAGGACCTCGACGTCGCGTTCGTCGAGGTCGCCGACGAGCACGGCAAGGTGGTCACGAAGGAGCGCGCGCCCGCGGACGTCGGAGGGCTCGCCGTCTTCGAGCGGAAGCTCGCCTCGAGCGAGGGCCGGACGCTCGGGACGCTCCGCCTCGGCTATCACCCGGACGCCGTCGGCCGGGTGCTGCGGGCCGACGCGGCCGTCGCCGTGGCGAGCACCCTCGCCGCGATGCTCCTCTTCGCGCTCGGGATGCTGGTGCTCATCCGCGGCGTGACCGGCCCGCTGCGGGAGTGCGTCCGGGTCGTGGAACGGGTCGCGGCGGGCGACCTCGACGTCGAGGTGGCGGCCGGGCGCGGCGACGAGACCGGCAGGCTCCTCGACGGCATGCGGGCCATGATCGTCCAGCTCCGGGACGTGGTCCTCCAGGTCCAGGCGTCGGCCGAGACGGTGTCGAGCGGCAGCCAGCAGATCGACGCGAGCGCGCAGCGGCTGTCGAGCGGGACGAGCGAGCAGGCCGCGACGACCGAGGAGGCGGCCGCGTCGATCGAGGAGATGAACGCCTCGATCCGGGAGACGGCCGGGAACGCGTCCTCGACGGAGCAGATCGCGCAGAAGTCCGCGGAGGCGGCCCGGCAGAGCGGGGAGGCCGTCGCGAGCTCGGTCACGGCGATGAAGGACATCGCCGACCGGATCGGCATCATCGAGGAGATTGCGTACCAGACGAACCTCCTCGCCCTCAACGCGGCGATCGAGGCAGCGCGCGCGGGCGACCAGGGCCGGGGGTTCGCCGTGGTCGCCGCAGAGGTCCGCAAGCTCGCCGAGCGCGCCCAGAAGGCGGCGCGGGAGATCTCCGACATCAGCGGCTCGAGCGTGGCGGTCGCCGAGCGGAGCGGACGCCTCATCTCCGAGCTCGTCCCCGACATCCAGCGCACCTCCGACGTCGTCCAGCAGATCGGCCGGTCGTCGCGCGAGCAGGCGAACGGGACCGAGCAGATCAACCGCGGCATCCAGGAGCTGAACCGCGTCGTCCAGGAGAACGCGGCCGCGGCGGAGGAGATGTCCTCCACGGCGACCTCGCTCGCGACACAGGCGGAGCAGATGAAGGGGATCGTCGCGTTCTTCCACGTGAGCGACGAGGCGGAGCAGGCGCCGGTCCGCCCCCTGCCCGTCGCGCCCCGCAGGCCGTTCCGGCGCGCCGGCAGCGCGTAGGCGCCGCCGCCGGGTGTCCGCAGGCCCCGCGCGGGC
>JAHWYA010000276.1 GCA_020028115.1 Anaeromyxobacter sp. | reverse complement strand
GCGCCGGCGCCCGTCCGGGCGGGCTCGCCGGGCGACGGCATCTACCGGCCGCCGCGCGCCGCCTGCGCCCGGTCGTACGCCGCGCCGTCGGCGAAGACCGCTCGATCGACCTTCGGCCAGCCGCCGACGTCGTCGATGGTGAAGAGGCGCGTCACCTCGCGGAACCGGCCTGCGGCCGCCTTCGCGGCGGCGGCGTCGGACGGGCGGTACCCTGCCTCGGCATAGAGCGCCTGCGCCTTCGGCGAGAAGAGGAACCTCGCGAACGCCTCGGCCACCGCGCGGGTCCCCTTTCGGTCGACGACCTGGTCCACCACGACGACCGGGAAGTCGGTGCGGACGTTCGCCGCGGGGACGACGTAGTCGATGGGCTCACCGCTCGCCTTCGAGGCGAAGAGCGCCTCGTTCTCGAACGTGAGCAGCGCGTCGCCGACGCCGTTCTTCACGAACGCGTCGGTCGCCTCCCGGCCGCCGCTCGCGAGCGTCTTCGTGTTGCGGACCAGGGCTTCGACCCAGCCCTCCGCGGCCTTCGCGTCCTTCTCGCGGAGCACCGCTCCGTACCCGGCGACGACGCCCCAGCGCGCGTTCCCGGAGGTCTTGGGGTTGATCGCGACGATCTCGACCCCCTGCGCGGCGAGGTCCTGCCACGTCTGGAGCTTCTTCGGGTTCCCGGCGCGGACGATGATCGCGATGACGGACGAGGCGGGCGACGCGCCGTTCGGGAGCCGCGCCTCCCAGCCGGCCTTCACGAGCCCGGCGTCGACGAGCGGCGTCACGAGCGTCTGGAGGTTCGTCGCGTACACGTCGGCCTCGAGGCCGCCCACGATGGAGCGCGCCTGCGCGCCGGACGGCCCGTAGGACTCCTTGAACCGGACCTCCTGGCCGGTCTGCTCGCGCCAGGTCCGCTGGAACTCGGGGATGAGCTTCGCGAAGAGCGGCTTCGCGACGGCGTACGAGACGAGGGTGAGCTCGACCGGGCTCGAGGGCGCGGCGCGCGCGGCGGCGGGGACGATGGCCGCCCCGGCGAGCGCGAGCGCGGCGAGGGCGGTGTGGAGCGGACGGGCGTTCATGCGGCCTCCGGGATGACGGATGCCGCTCTCATATACGAGATGGCCTCGCGCCGCAACCGCCCGGTCCCGCAGTGCCGCCGCAAAGGCGTGTTCCGCGATGACGGACGAGGTCAGGGCGAGGGCGGCGCGCGCCCGGGCTCCTGCCGCGGGTGCCTCGGCAGGTCGTCCCGGATCTCCCACCACTCCGCCTTCGACGCGGCGTAGATGTGCGCCTGCGGCCGGGACGCGACGCGCGTGTCGAGCGTCCCGACCCGGATCCGCACGTCGTCCGCGCCGTCGCGCCGGCTGAAGATCGGCGAGCCGCATCGGCCGCAGAAGGAGCGCTCCTTCGCGGCCGAGGACCGGTACGACCGGAGCACGTCCGCGCCCGCGACGATCCGGAACCGCGCCGCGGGGACCGGGGCGTTCACCGCGAACGCCGATCCCTGCGCCTTCCGGCACATCAGGCAATGGCAGCAGACGATCGGACCGAGCTCCCCGTCGATCTCGTACCGCACGGTGCCACAGAGGCAGCTGCCCTCGAGCATGCCCGACGCTTAGCAGACCGGGCGCTGCCGCGCACGGGTCCGTGCGTGCGTCAGCGCGTCGCGCCGTCCGTCGCCGGCGGCTTCGCGCCGCCGCCCCCGCCAGACGATCCCGTCCCACCGGACGGACCCGCTCCGCCCGAGGCGCCGGGCCCGCCGTGGGGACTTCCCGCCATCGCCTTCGGCGCGAGCCGGTTCACGATCTCCGGGACGGCGGTCGCGAGCCGGGCCTGGAGCTGCTGGGCGACCGCCGACTGTGCCTCGGGGAGCTTCTGGAGCACCTTGCGTCCGACCGTGCTCGAGTAGAACGTCGCCGTCTTCTTGAGCTCGTCCGGCGTGAGCTGCTTCGCGAGCGCCGCCGCCTGCGCGTCCACCGTCTGCTGGTACGGCAGCGCCCGGTCGAGCTCGCCGCGCAGCTTCCCGCGGAGGTCGTCGGGGACCTTCTCGCCGCTCCCCTGCAGCGCCTGCGAGATCTGGCCGGTGAGGCTCTGGGCGTAGCTGTCGAGCACCTTCGCCCACTGCTCCTTCGTGAGGAGCGCGCGGGCGAGCTCGCTCGCAGCGGGGGGAGGCGGCTTCGCGTTCGCATTCGGCGCCGCCTCCGCCTTCGGGGGAGCGGCCGGCCCGGCGTCCGCCTTCGGCACGGGCGCGGGCTGGGCGGCCTGGGGGCCCGACTGAGCACCCGCACCGGGCGGGAACGTGACGGCGAGTGCGGCGACGGCGGCGGCGAGACGCATTGTCCTTCCCCCCTTGGCGAGAGACGCGCGACGATCCACGATGGCCACGCGCGCGGCGGCGGGCCGGAGCCGGGCGCGGGGCGGCAGGTGGGCCGCGCCGCCGAGGGGGCAGCGTGCGGGCCGCCCGCGCCCCGTTAGCGCCCTGCGCGCCCTTCCGGGCATCGACGCCCGTCGATGGCCGGACATCTGGCCCGCCCCAGCCCCGGGCCCGGGCCGCCGCTGGTTCACCATTCGTGATGTAACCTCCGCTCCAGATGACTGGTCCTCGCCGGTCGCCCCGCGCGGCAAACGAGCCTGTGACCTCGACCTCCTGGACTCCAGCGCCGGAGCGGCAGCACGCCCGCCACCGGCCGCCCGTCTCCGTGCGTCTCGTGCAGACGCTGGCGCGGCGGGCTGACCCGGCGGGGGCTCCACCGGCGAGGGGCCCCTGTCGCGCCCTTCTGGGCCCCTGGCGTTGCGCGCCGGCACGCTCGGCATGAGGTTCCGGACCGGGTGAGCGACCAGGTCCAGCCGGGCGTGAAGCCGCCGCAGCCCAAGCCGCAGGACGAGGCACGGGCCGTGGAGGCGCCGGGCCCGCGGCTCGAGCGCAACGCGCGCATCCTCGTCGTGGAGGACGAGCACGAGCTCCGCGAGCTCATCGCGCAGTGGCTCGAGACGAAGGGCTACGTCGTGACGCAGGCGGCCGACGGGCAGGACGCGGTCGAGCTGCTCGAGGCCGGCCTCGAGCCGGACGTCGTCCTCCTCGACCTGTCGCTCCCGCGGATGAGCGGGCGCGAGTTCCTCCAGTGGATGCGGGCGCAGCCGAAGCACGAGCACCGCCACGTCATCGTGGCGAGCGCCTATCTCGACGAGCTGCCGCCGATGGACGTGGACACGTCGTTCCAGAAGCCGTTCCGGCCGGATCGGCTCGCGGCCGAGCTCGAGCGCCTCACGTCCGAGGACTGACGTCCGCGCCGAGGGCGGGCTCGGCTACGATGCGGGGATGCCCTTCGACCCGCAGGACCCCGAGTTCGAGGCGCGCGTCCGCGCCAGCTTCGCGCGCCAGCGCATGATGCAGACGATCGGCGCGGTCCTCGAGCGGGTCGCGCCCGGCGAGGTCGACATCCGCGTGCCGTTCCGCGACGAGATCTCGCAGCACCACGGCTTCGTGCACGCCGGCGCGATCACGACCGCGGTGGACACCGCTTGCGGGTACGCCGCGCTCTCCCTCATGCCTCCCGGCACGGGCGTCCTCTCCATCGAGTTCAAGGTGAGCCTGCTCTCGCCGGGGAAGGGCGACGCGATCCTCGCGCGCGGGCGCGTCGTGAAGCCGGGGAGAAACGTCTCCTTCTGCCAGGGCGAGGTGTTCGCGGTCGACGGCGGCGCGGAGAAGCTCGTCGCCACGATGTCCGCGACGATGATGACGGTGCGCGGCCGGCCCGACGTCGTCGACTAGGGGCGCGTCCGGGCCCCTCCCGGCCGCCTGTGGGGGGCGGGGGCCGAGGCCCTGCAGGGCCGGCTGCGTGATTTTCCGCGTCGATTCGCGTAGAACAGCGCACCCCCGCGCAGCGTCCCGGCCGGGGCACTCCTCATGAGCGCACACGAGATCGGCCGCCGGCGAACGTTCGCCATCATCTCCCACCCGGACGCGGGCAAGACCACGCTGACGGAGAAGCTCCTCCTGTACGGCGGCGTCATCCAGCTCGCCGGTGCGGTGAAGGCGAAGCGGGGGCGCGCGAGCGCCGTGTCCGACTGGATGGAGATGGAGCGGGAGCGCGGCATCTCGATCACCACGAGCGTGCTGCAGTTCCCCTATCGCGGGTTCCAGATGAACCTGCTCGACACGCCCGGCCACGCGGACTTCAGCGAGGACACCTACCGGACGCTGCACGCGGTCGACGGCGCGGTGATGCTCCTCGACAGCGCGAAGGGGGTCGAGGCGCAGACGCGCAAGCTCTTCCGCGTCTGCCGGCAGCGGTCGATCCCGATCTTCACCTTCGTGAA
>JAHWYA010000015.1 GCA_020028115.1 Anaeromyxobacter sp. | reverse complement strand
CGCGGCGGGCCCGCCTCTCGACCGCGAGCGTCGTCGGCGCCGCGGCGGTCGACTACGTCCTCGGGACGGCGACGCTCGTGCCGCTCATCGTCGTGACCGGGGTGGCGACGCCGCTGCCGGACTGGGCGCGCCACGCGCTCCTCGTCACGTCGATCGGCGCCACGCTCGGCGTGGCGCTCGTCTTCCTGTTCCGGCCCGACCGGGGCGGGGAGGGCGAGGAGGAGCCGGCGGCCGAGCCCGGCCTCGTGGCGCGGCTCCGCAGCGGCCTCGCGGCGGTCCACGAGCCGCTCGCGCTCGCGCGGGCGTTCGCGTGGGGGCTCGCCGGCTGGGGCGCGGAGCTCGTCATCGCGTGGTTCACGCTGTCGGCCGTCGGCCTCGAGCCGACGGTCCCGCTCGCTGCGCTCGCGGTCGTCGCGACCGCGGCCGCGAACGCGGTCGCCGTCTCGCCCGGCAACGCCGGCCCGTTCGAGCTCGCGGCGATGCTCCCGCTCGCGGGCGCCGGCGTCGCCGCCGAGCCCGCCCTCGCGTTCGCGCTCCTCCTGCACGTGGTGCACCTCGCGCCGTCCGCGGCGATCGGGGGGTGGGTGCTGCTGCGGGAGGCGCGGACGTCGTCCGGCGGCGCGGGGGAGGCCGGAGGGGATGCCGAGGCGCTTCGCGCCGGGAGGGAAGCGCGGTAGAACGGGGAACCCGCAAGGGAGGGACCGCAATGAGGATCGCTTCGACGCTCGCGCTCGCGCTCCTCGCCGCGTGCGCCACGCCCGGGCGTGCGCCGCGCGAGGTGTCGCGGCCGCGCCAGGACCTCGTCCCGCTCGCGCGCGCGATGGTCGCGATGGACCAGCTCGCCGAGAAGGGCGGCGACGAGATCCTCGTCGAGCGCCAGCAGCGGTCGATCGTCGCGGACAAGGATCCGCTCGACGTGGCCGCCCGGTTCCTCGCGATCTACGCCCAGCCCCGGGGCGAGGACCGCTGGCTCGGGTTCAAGAATCTCACGCGCGACCACCCGGACTCCGCCCTCGGCTACGTCGGGATGGCGAGCGTCTACGTCGAGTGGCGCACCCTCGACCAGGTGGACAAGACCGTCGCGCTCGCCCTCGAGAACGAGCCGGACTGCTGGCTCGCGGTCGTGTACCGGGCGCGCGCCGCCGAGAAGCGCGAGCGGCTCGAGTACGCCGCCGTCGACTACAAGACCGTCCTCTCCGCCGACCCGGCGAACGCGGAGGCGCACCTCGGCCTCGCGCGCATCGCGCGGAAGGAAGGCGACGCGCCGCGGGCGCGCGAGGAGGCGCGGGCCGCCCTCGCGTCCGCGCCGGACCACGTCGGCGCCCTCTCGATCCTCGCCGACCTCGCGCTCGAGACGGGAGAGGTCGACCAGGCCGCGACGCTGTGGGCGCAGATCGCCGGCGCGAGCCCGAAGGACCGCGCCGCGCGGCTGCGGCTCGCGAAGCTGTACCGGACGGCGTCGAAGCCGGCGCTCGCCATCGTCCAGCTCAAGGTGGCGCTGGACCTCAAGGAGGACGCCGAGGTGCTCGGGCTGCTCGCCGACGCGGCCCGCGCGGCGAACGACCTCCGGACCGAGATCGAGGCGGTCGAGCGGCTCTCGGCGCTCGACCCGTCGGCGGCGGAGTGGCGTCGCATCGGCGAGATGCGCCTCTCCTCGGGCGACCTCGAGGGCGCGGAGAAGGCGCTCCGCAAGGCCCTCGCGCTCGCCGCGCGCGACCCCGGCGCGAACGCGGCGCTCGGGAAGATCCACCTCGGCCGCGGCGAGTCGCAGGAGGCGGTGGAGGTGCTCCGCATCGCGGGCGACGCGGGGAAGACGGACCTCGTCGCGCTCGAGCGGCGGCTCAACCTCGACCGGCTCTCCCGGCCGGACGTCGGCGAGCTCCAGCGCGCGGTGCAGTCGGCCGTCGACCGGACGTTCCGCACGCGGTCGGCCCAGGTGCCGTCGCTCGCGGGCGACCTCAAGGTGCGCGTGACCGTGAACCCCGCCGGCGAGGCGACGCAGGTCGAGCTGCTCGAGGACACGATCCACGACCCCGACGTCCGCGCCTGCGCCTACTGGAACCTGCGCGATGCCACGTACCCGCAGAACAAGCCGGGCCGGTTCACGTTCGGCTTCTCGTTCAAGAAGCGCTGACCGCGTCGTCCCCGGCCTCGAGGTCCTCGCCGCGCGGCGGTTCAGGCCGCTCGCGGGGAGGACGGCCGGGCTCGTCTGCAACCCGACCGCGGTGACGCGGACGCTCGTGCACGCGGCCGACCTCCTCCACGGCGCGCCGCGGGTGCGCCTCGCCGCGCTCTTTGGCCCCGAGCACGGCGTCCGCGGCGACGCGCAGTACATGGCGGCGGTGGGCGGCGAGCGCGACCCGCGCACCGGGCTCCCGGCCCACTCGCTCTACGGCGAGACGAGGGAGTCGCTCAGGCCGCGGCCCGAGCAGCTCGAGGGGCTCGACGTCCTCGTCTTCGACGTCCAGGACGTCGGCGCCCGCTACTACACGTACCAGGCGACGATGATGCTCTGCATGGAGGCGGCGGCCGAGGCGGGGATCGGGTTCGTCGTCCTCGACCGGCCGAACCCCCTCGGCGGGCTGCTCGTGGAGGGGCCGCGGCTCCTCCCGGGCTTCGAGAGCTTCTGCGGCCTGCACGACCTCGCGGTGCGCCACGGCCTGACCGTGGGCGAGCTCGCGCTCCTCTTCCGCGAGGAGCGGAAGCTCGACCTCGAGCTCGACGTCGTCGCGTGCGAGGGGTGGCGGCGCGGCGCGTCGTTCCGCGAGACCGGGCTGCCGTGGGTGTTCCCGTCGCCGAACATGCCGACCCCGGAGACGGCCCTCGTCTACCCCGGCATGTGCCTGCTCGAGGGGACGAACCTGTCGGAGGGGAGGGGGACGACGCGGCCGTTCGAGCTGTTCGGCGCGCCATGGCTCGACGGCGCGCGGCTCGCCGAGGACCTCGCGCGCGAGCGGCTCCCCGGCGTTCGCTTCCGCCCGGTGTCCTTCGTGCCGACGTGGGACAAGCACGCCGGCGTGCGCTGCCACGGCGTCGAGCTGCACGTGCACGACCCCGCCCGCTTCCGTCCGTTCCGGACGGGGCTCGCGGCGGTGCTCCACGCCCGGCGGCAGGCGCCGGAGCGGTTCGCGTGGCGCACCGAGCCGTACGAGTTCGTGGCGGACGTCCTCGCCTTCGACCTCCTCTGCGGGTCGGCGCGCGAGCGGCTCGCGATCGAGCGCGGAGCGACGCTCGCGGAGCTCGTCAAGCCCCTCGGGGCCGAGGAGCGGTCGTTCGAGCGGCGGCGGAGGCTTTACCTCCGCTACGACGCCTGAGATACGATCCCGACGCCGCGTGCGGATCGGACTCGCCAGCGACAGCTTCGGGAACCTCGACGCGCTCGAGCGCGCGCTCGCGCTCTTCCAGCGCGCGCAGGTGGACCGCGTGTTCTACCTCGGCGGGCGCGTCGCGGACGTGGACGCGGTCCTCGCCCGCCGCGCGGGGGGATCGCGCAAGGCGCCCATCCCGCAGACGGACGAGGAGTTCCTCGCCGCCTTCCGCGGCGCGCTCGAGCGGCAGACCGGCGCGGTGAAGGACCCCCTCGACGGCCGGATCGTGCGGGTGGCGAGCCGGGCCTGCCCCGAGTACGACAGCGGGAAGGTGCCGCGCATGCAGGTCGATCTCGTGGAGGGGCGCATCGGCTGCCTCGTGCACGACTCGGCGGAGCTCCCCCGCGAGGACATCATGAACGCCGCGCTCATCTTCCACGGCAACAGCGCGGCGGCCGCGGTCGTGCAGATCGGGCCGCGCTGCTTCGTGACCCCCGGCCACCTCCGCGCCGAGGAGCCGCCGGGGCGGCCGGCGTCGTTCGCGCTCGTGGAGGTCGACCCGAAGGAGCTCGCCTTCACGGTGTTCGACGCGAGCGGCGCCGAGGTCCGGCAGGAACGCGTGACGTTCGCCGCGGGCGGAAAGCTGTCGGTGCGCTGATGGCGGGCGAGGTCGCGAGCGCGGGGGCGGCGGGCCGGAAGCGGGTCGCGCTCCTCGGCGGGTCGTTCAACCCGCCGCACGTCGCGCACCTCATGGTGGCGTACTGGACGCTCGCGACGCAGGACGTCCGCGAGGTGTGGCTCCTGCCGTCGTACCGCCATCCGTTCGGGAAGGACCTCGCGGCATTCGACGACCGGGTGCGGATGTGCGAGCTCGCCGCGCGCGGCGTGCGCGGGGTCGCGGTCTGCACCGCCGAGCGCGAGCTCGCGGACGACCCGCTCGTCGGGAAGACGGTGCGCACGCTCGAGCACCTCGTCGCGAAGCACCCCGACACCGGGTTCGCGCTCGTCGTCGGTGCGGACATCCTGCCCGACACGCCGAAGTGGTACCGCTGGGATCGGGTGACGGAGCTGGCGTCCGTGGTCGTGGTCGGGCGCGAGGGGTTCCCGCCGGTGCCGGGCGCGCCGAGCTTCCCCGCGGTGTCGTCGACGGAGATCCGGGCCAGGATCGCGAAGGGCGAGGACGTGTCGGGCCTCGTGCCGCGGAAGGTGCGGGAGTACGTGGAGGCGAGGGGGTTGTATCGGTGACGCAGGGGCAGCCGACCTGGTCCTAGACGTGGACCTGGACCTCGACCTCGACCTCGACCTCGACCTGAGCGTGGCGGCACGCTCGCTGGCGCTGCCTGCCCATCGTGACCTGACCCCACCGAGGGAACCGCTCGTACTCGTTGTCCGGGGACCCCGTCGGGGTACTGACTCGCCGTGAACGTAGGCGGTGGTGGGCCTGGCGCCCACCCGGCCTCGAAACGGGGGTTCACGATGAGACGGTCGATGGGGCTGTTCGCCCAGGTTCTGGCAGTCCTGCTTCCGATGCACGTCCGCGCGGTCGTTCTGGAGGGCTCCACCGGACCGGGCTCGCGCTACGAGCTCCGGGTGCCCGACGCGGGCTGGAACCAGCAGCTCGTCGTGTACCTGCACGGCATCACGAACCCGCAGGAGCCGGTGGCGCTCCCGAGCGACGCCCTGTACGTCGCGGTCCGCGACGGCCTGCTCGCGCGCGGGTTCGCCGTCGCCGCGTCGAGCTACTCGTGGGCGGGCTGGGACGTGAGGGACGGGGCGCAGCGGTCGCACCAGCTCTCGGGGCTGTTCACTGCGCGCGTGGCGCGGCCCGAGCGCGTGTTCCTGGTGGGCGAGTCGATGGGGAGCCTCATCGGGCTCGAGCTCGTAGAGCGGTTCCCGAACCGGTACGCCGGCGCGCTCCTCACCTGCGGCGTGCTCGCCGGAACCAGGGTCGAGTTCGAGTACGTGACCGGGCTGCGGAACCTGTTCGACGTCTTCTACCCGGGGAAGCTCCCCGGTGACGCCGTGTCGATGCCCGCGCCCGTGTGCGACGCGCAGCAGGTCGGGGCGCTCGTCGTCCCGCCGGTGCTGGCGGACCCGTCCGGCGCCTTCCTGATCGCCACGATGGCGCAGGCGCGCCTGCCGTTCCGCGATCCCACCGAGCTCGTCCTCTCGCTCGCGCTGCCGCTCGGGTGGCAGCTCTGCAGCGCGTCCTACCTCGCCGACGCGGCGCACGGCACGGTCTACGACAACACGACGACCGTCTACGGGCCGATGCCGGGCTTCGTCCCGCCGCCGCCGGGCGCGGCCCTGTACGACTGGGTGAACGCGTCGGTCGCGCGGTTCGCGGCCGATCCCCAGGCGCTGTACTGGCAGGACCATTGGTACGCGCCGACCGGCGCGCTCCGCGTCCCGGTGCTGACGCTCCACACCACGAGGGATCCGGGCGTGCCGGAG
The DNA here is from genome assembly GCA_020028115.1 of Anaeromyxobacter sp. Taxonomy (GTDB): domain Bacteria; phylum Myxococcota; class Myxococcia; order Myxococcales; family Anaeromyxobacteraceae; genus Anaeromyxobacter. The sequence continues at coordinate 6,174 of JAHWYA010000015.1, read as the reverse complement.
TGGCTCCACGCGCCGGCGCTGCGGGCGCTCGCGGAGCAGGCCGGGGATGGCGCGAACCTGGTGCAGCGGACGGTGGACCGCTACGGCCACTGCGCGTTCGAGCCGTCGGAGCTCCTCGAGAGCTTCGACGCGCTCGTGGGGTGGTCCGCCGGCGGGCCGCGCCCGGCCGCGGGCGACGTCACCGCGCGCTGAGCCCCGTGGCGTTCGCGCCCTCCCGGGCGGTCGACGCGGCTCCGTCCTCCCACCGCGTCGGCCGCCCGTCGAGGGTCGCGAGGAACGCCCGCGCGTCCACCTCTGCGCACCAGCGCTCGAAGCGGGCGCGCGGGATCCCGCGCCAGCGCAGGTCCTCGAGCGACTCGGCGAGCGGCGCGTCCGTCACGAGCGTCGCGAGCCGCCGGTACGTCATGACCGCGCCGCGCTCCGCCTCGAGGATCGCGGAGAGCTGGGAGGCGCCGCGGATCGGGACCGGCCACTCCGCGGCCCGGACCGGGATGTGCTCGAGGTGACGGTGCACCGCGAGGAGCCGCGCGGCGGTGCGCTCGCCGAAGCCGGGGAGCCCGGGGATGCCGTCCGCGTCGTCGCCGACGAGCGCGAGCCAGTCGGGGACGCTCTCCGGCCGGATGCCGCGGCGGGCCCAGAGCCCCTCCTCGTCGAGCTCCTTGCGGCGGACCCGGTCCACCATCACCACGCGCCGGCCGACGAGGCACTGGCCGAGGTCCTTGTCCGGCGTGACGATGCGGACCTGCTCGACGGAGTCCCGGAACCGCAGCGCCGCCGTCGCGAGCGCGTCGTCCGCCTCGTGGTCCCGCATCGACCAGACGGTGACGCCGAGCGCGCGCACCGCCTCCTCGGCCGCGTCGAATTGCGAGCGCAGCTCGGGCGGAACGCCCTCGTCGCTCTTGTAGCCGGCGAAGAGGTCGTTCCGGAACGAGCGGATCGGGTTGTCGAAGGCGACCGCGACGTGCGTCACCGCCTCCTGCTCGTCGTGGAGCAGCGAGAGGAGCTGCATCGCGAGGCCGACCGTCGCCTTCGCCTCCCACCCCGCGGCCGCGCGGTGGCTCGTCGTCCGCGGCGAGAAGTGGGCGCGGAAGAGCTCGAACGTGCCGTCGACGAGGTGGACGCGCATCGCATAGCTACATAAGCCCACGCCGCGACCCGTTCAGCCCCCATTGCGGGCGGCGAGGCCGCCCGCCGTCACCCCCTCGGCACGCCCTCCGCCACCTTCTTCGCCTTCCACGCGTCGATCGCGGCCCGGAGCTTCGGAATCGCCTCGCGCGCGGCGACGATCCCGGCGTCCATCGCCTGCTTGCGCTGCGTGAAGTCGAGCATGCCGATCCCGCCCACCTTCGGCGCGACCAGCACGTCCGCGCCGGCGCGGCGGTGCGCGACGTTCACCGCGAACATGATGTTCGTCGACTGCAGCAGCACGTCGACGATGTTCTTGATGTTCACGTTCCCGACGTCCTCGCTGATGTCGACGGCGACGACGAGGTCCGCGCCCTTCGCGCGCGCCACGTCGATGGGGATGTTGTCGACGACGCCGCCGTCCACGAGGAGCTTGCCGTCGTGCGATACGGGCTCGAACACGCCCGGGATCGCCGACGACGCGCGCACCGCCCGCGCGACCGAGCCCTTCTCGAGGACGACCCGCGTCCCCCAGTTCAGGTCCGTCGCGACCGCGGCGAAGCGGAGCGGCAGGTCCTCGATGTTGTGCTGCTTCACCTTCCCCTTCACGAAGGCCTCGAGCCGCTCCCCCTTGGCGAGCCCCATCCCGAGCACGGGGTTCAGGATGCCGAAGTCGAAGAGGTCCTCCTGCTTCAGCTCGAAGGCCGCCCACTCGAGCTCGAAGGCGTTCCGGTGCCCCGCGTAGAGCGCGCCGATGAGGCTCCCGACGCTCGTCCCTACGACGAGGTCCACCGGGATCCGCTCCTGCTCGAGCACCCGGATGACGCCGACGTGGGCGAACCCGCGGGCGGCGCCGCCGGAGAGGACGAGGGCGATCCTCGGCTCGGGGACGCCCGCGATCGACGGCGCGGCGGGTGGAGCGGCGGGCATGGGCGCCGCCGTCTTGCAGGCGGCGAGGACGAGGAGGGGGGCGAGGGCGGCTGCGCGGCGCATGGGCGGGGAGTGTAACCGCGGGGGAGGTCCGGAGTCGTCCTTCGGCTCCGCCCGGGTGAATGGGCCAAGATCGTTCGAAAAATTGACCGGTTACCTCCGATATCGGATCGTCGCCGGAACATGCCACACGTCATCGAGTCGATGGAGCTCGCGCAGGTCCTCGCGGAGGCCGCGGACATCGCGACGAGCGTCAGCCAGAAGCTCACGAGCGCCCATCAGCTCCTCGCGTTCTTCACCGTTCCGAACCGCGCCGAGATCCTCCTGAAGGAGCGGGGCGTCGACGAGGATCGGATCCTCGGCGCGATGACCGAGAAGCCGAAGGAGCCGGAGGGCGTCGTGCGCGAGCTGCGGGAGCGCGCGCACGAGGTGGCGGAGTCGACGGGCGCGCACGAGGTGGACTGCCTGCACCTCCTCATCGCGATGAGCCGCGTGCGCGCGAGCCTCGCGCACCAGCTCCTCTCCTCCTGCGGCCTCCAGCTCCCGACCCTGCGGAACGTCGCGCTCTCGTACTTCACCGCCCGCATGCCGCGGCGGCTGAAGGAGCTGCAGCCGGTGAAGGTCACTCCCGCCGCGCGCGAGGCGCCCTCCGCACGCCGGCCGGCGTCCGGCCCGCCCGCCTCCGTCGAGGACGCCCAGGCGGCCGCCCAGTCGCTCCGCGCCCTCGACGCGCAGCTCGAGCGCGCGATGGAGGAGCTCGAGGCGGCCGCGGGGATCGAGGGCGACTCCGCGATCGTGACCCCGACCCCGACCTCGAACGCGACCCCGACCTCGACCCCGAACCCGACCCCGACCCCGGCCGCGCGCACCGCGGCCCGCTCGCCCCGCACCGTCCGCTCGCCGCACGCGCTCGATCCGAAGGACTTCCCCTGGCTCTCGCAGCTCGGCCGGAACCTCACCGAGCTCGCCGCCGCCGGGAAGCTCGACCCGCTCGTCGGGCGCGAGCGCGAGGTCGAGGAGGCGATCGACGTCCTCGGCAAGCGGCGCACGAACAACCCGCTCCTCGTCGGCGAGCCCGGCGTCGGCAAGACCGCCATCGTGGAGGGGATCGCCCAGAAGCTCCTCGACGGGCCCGCGCGCGATCGCGTCCTCGTGGAGCTCGACATGGCGAGCGTCGTCGCGGGGACGCAGCTCCGCGGCGCCTTCTCCGAGAAGCTCCTCGGCATCAAGGACGAGGTCCGCCGGGCGGGGGGCCGCGTCGTCGTCTTCATCGACGAGATCCACACGATCATGGGCGCCGGCTCGACCGGCGACGGCCCGCAGGACGCCGCGAACGAGCTCAAGGCGGCCCTCGGCCGCGGCGAGTTCCCCTGCATCGGCGCGACGACGCACGACGAGTTCCGGCAGCACATCGAGAAGGACCCGGCCCTCGAGCGGCGCTTCACCCCGGTCCTCGTCCGCGAGCCGTCGGTCCCGGACACGGTCACGATCCTCGGCGGGCTCGCGCCGCGGTACGAGAAGCACCACGGCGTCCGCTACGCCCCCGCCGCGCTCGAGGCGGCCGCGTCGCTCTCCGCCCGCTACGTCACCGACCGCTTCCTCCCCGACAAGGCGGTCGCGGTCCTCGACCTCGCGGGCTCGCGCGCCCGCCGCGGCGGCGCGGCGGAGGTCGGCGAGGCGGACGTCGCGCGGGTGGTCGCGAAGATGGCCGGCATCCCGGAGTCGCGCCTCCTCGCGTCCGACCGGGAGCGGATCCTCGGGCTCGAGGCGGCCCTCGCGACGCGCGTCGTCGGCCACGGCGACGCGGTCGCCCGCGTGGCGAAGGTCCTCATGCGGAACTTCGCCGGGTTCGCGTCTCGCCGGCCGATGGGCTCGTTCCTCTTCCTCGGCCCGACGGGCGTCGGCAAGACCGAGCTCGCCCGCGCGCTCGCCGACGCGCTCTACGGCTCCCGCGACGCGCTCGTGCAGCTCGACATGACCGAGTGCTCGGAGCAGACCGGCGTCGCGCGCCTCGTCGGCGCCGCCCCCGGGTACGTCGGCTACGGCGAGGGCGGGCAGCTCACCGATCCGGTGCGGCGGCGGCCGGCCTCGGTCGTCGTCCTCGACGAGATCGAGAAGGCGCACCGCGACGTGCAGATGCTGCTGCTCCAGGTCCTCGAGGAGGGGCGGCTCACCGACGGGCGCGGGCGCCAGGTCGACTTCTCGAACACGGTCGTGATCCTGACCTCGAACCTCGGGGCCGCCGAGGCCACCCGCGCCTTCTCGGGCGCGATGGGGTTCGGGGCCCAGGAGCGGGCCGCGCCCCGGGGCGAGCGGGTCCTCGACGCGGCGCGGGGCGCCGTCCCGCCGGAGCTCTGGAACCGGCTCGACGAGCGGGTGGTGTTCGGGGCGCTCTCGCGCGAGGACGTCGCGCGGGTCGCGCGGCTCCTCCTCGCCGACTCGTCGCGCCGGCTCGAGGCGGAGAGGAAGATCCGCTTCTCCGCCTCCGACGAGGCGGTCCTCCACCTCCTCGACCACGGCGGCTGGGATCCCGCCCTCGGCGCGCGGCCGATGCGCGGCGCGGTCCAGCGGCTCGTAGAGGCGCCGCTCGCGGAGCGGATCCTCGCGGGCGAGTTCGGCCCCGGCGACGAGGTGCGGGTGGACGTCGATGGCGGCGCCCTCGTGCTGCGCCGCTCGGCCTGAGACCGCGGCGCGCCCTCCGGTCGCACGCAACCGGGCGCGACACGACGCCGCGACTTGCCGTGAACCGCGTCACGTCGCCGCATCACGCGCCCAAGGTACGGGCACTTCGTTGAACGCATCCCCCTATTGGCGCACAATGGCCTGGGTCTCACCAGCACCAGGAGTGAACGCCATGAAGTGCCCGAGCACGCAGGGCTGCCCGCTGTTCCCGCTGTTCCGGATGAAGTCGTCCCTCGGCGTCTGGCAGACGCACTACTGCGAGAACGAGTTCGAGAGCTGCGCCCGGTACCGGCTCGCGAAGACCGGGATCCGCGTGCCGCCGAACCTCCTGCCGAACGGGAAGGAGCTGAACCTCCCCGGCCTGATCCCCACGGGGACGTAGCGATGACGTTCTGGCCGTTCTGGATCGTCGCGCCGGCGCTCGCGGGCCTCACCGTCGGCTTCTGGATCGTCCTGCGCCGGCCGCTCGGCGTCGCCGGGGTCCTCGCGCGCTTCTCGCGGGTCCGCGAGGAGGTCGCGTTCGACCGCGGCGCGGCCGTGCTCCAGGCGGAGCAGGCCGCCCTCGAGGCGGCGATGGCCGAGATGACCGCGGAGGCGTTCGGCCCCCTCGCCGCGACCGGCACCGACGGCCCGGCGACCTCGGCCCCCGCGACCGCCACCGAGTGGCCCGCCCCGATGCCGGAGGCCCCCGCGGCGCCGCACATCCGGATCTGCGCGCCGACGCCGCGCCTCGCCGTCCACGCGACCTTCCTCGTCTCGCTCGCCGCGGGCGGTCTCCTCGTCTCGCTCGCCCGCGGCACGTTCGGCGCCGGGATGGGGAGCGCCTTCGCCGCGCACCTCGGGACCGGCGCGGGCTCGCTCGCGGCGCTCGCCGCGGGCGGCGTCCTCGTCGGCTTCGGCACCTCGCTCTGCGGCGGCTGCTCCGCCGGGCACGGGCTCACCGGCTGCGGGCGGCTCATGCCCGGGAGCCTCGTCGCGACCGTCGTCTTCTTCGCGTCGGCGATCGCCACCTCCATCGTGCTCGGGAGGCTCGCGTGAGGACCCACCTCGCGGTGGCTGCGTTCGGCCTCGCCCTCGGCGTCGTCATCTCCGCGGCGGGCCTGTCGGACTGGGGGGAGGTCCACCGGATGCTCTCGGTGGGCGCCGGGCAGGGCGGCGCCACGCTCGACAACCTCCGGCTCGCCCTCGCCTTCGGCGGCGCGGTCGCCCTCTCGCTCGCCGGGTTCCGCGCCTTCGCGTGGCGCGACGACCTGCCCGCCAAGCCCGTGCGCGCCGGGACCGTGCCGGGCGCCGTGCTGTTCGGCGCGGGCTGGGCGCTCGCCGGCGCCTGCCCGGGCGCCGTCCTCGTCCAGCTCGGGGAAGGGAAGCTCGGCGCGGTGATCTCGCTCGCCGGGATCCTCGCCGGCGCGTGGCTGCACGACACGCTCCGCAAGCGGC
>JAHWYA010000275.1 GCA_020028115.1 Anaeromyxobacter sp. | reverse complement strand
CGGCCGCCGCCAGGCAGGCCCCGCGCGGCGGCACGCTCCGCCCCGGCGGCGACGCGAGGTCCTCGCTCGACGCACTCCTCGAGGCGATGCTCGCGCGCCGCGCCTCGGACCTCCACCTCTCCTCCGACTGCCCGCCCAACTTCCGGATCGACGGCGACATGGTCCCGGAGACCGGCTACGGCCCCATTCCGCCGGAGCGGCTGAAGGACCTGCTCTGGTCGATCGCGCCCGAGAAGAACCGCGAGGAGTGGCACGCGCGCAAGGACACGGACTTCGCGCACGAGACGTCCGCCGCGCGCTTCCGCGTCAACGTCTTCGCGGACCGCAAGGGGATCGGCGCGGTCCTGCGCCAGATCCCGAACAACATCCTCACCGCCGAGCAGATGGGCCTCTCCTCGCAGGTGCTCGACCTCTGCTACCTCTCGAAGGGGCTCGTCCTCGTCACCGGCCCGACCGGCTCCGGCAAGTCGACCACGCTCGCCGCGATGGTCGACTTCATCAACCGGAACCGCGAGGACCACATCATCACGATCGAGGATCCGATCGAGTTCGTGCACCCGAACAAGAGGTGCCTCGTGAACCAGCGCGAGGTGGGGGTGCACACCGGCTCGTTCAAGCAGGCGCTCCGCGCCGCGCTGCGCGAGGATCCCGACATCGTCCTCGTCGGCGAGCTGCGCGATCTCGAGACCATCGCCATCGCGATCGAGACCGCGGAGACCGGCCACCTCGTGTTCGGCACGCTCCACACCAACACGGCGCCGTCGACGGTGGACCGGATCATCGACCAGTTCCCGGCGGACCGGCAGGCGCAGATCCGGATGATGCTCTCCGAGTCGCTGAAGGGCGTCATCTCGCAGACCCTGTGCAAGAAGATCGGTGGGGGCCGCGTGCCGGCGCTGGAGATCCTCCTCTGCTCGAGCGGCGTCGCGAACCTCATCCGCGAGGGGAAGACCTTCCAGATCCCGTCGGTGATGCAGACGGGCCGCGCCGCCGGGATGGTGACGCTCAACGACGCGCTCCTCGAGCTCGTGAAGAAGAAGGTCGTCGAGCCGCGCGAGGCGTACATGAAGTCGGTCGGGAAGAGCGAGCTGAAGGCCTCGCTCGAGCGGCTCGGCGTGAAGCTCGAGCTGTAGCGGGCGGCGCGTGTTAAACCGGACGCCGATGTCCGCTCCTCCCAGCTCCGTCGCCCTCGCGGGCGAGGCCCCGCTCGCCGCCCTCCTGCCGCCGCCCGGCGCGTCCCTCGCCGCGGACGCCGTGCTCGACCGCTTCGTGTCCTGGGTCGCCGCGTCCGGGCTCTCGCTCTACCCGGCGCAGGAGGAGGCGATCCTCCACCTCCTCGACGGCGCGCACCTCGTCCTCGCGACGCCCACCGGCTCGGGCAAGTCGCTCGTCGCGACGTTCCTGCACTTCCAGGCGATGGCGGAGGGGAAGCGCTCCTTCTACACGTGCCCGATCAAGGCGCTCGTCAACGAGAAGTTCTTCGACCTGTGCCGGCTGTTCGGGCCGGAGAACGTCGGGATGATGACGGGCGACGCGGCGGTGAACCGCGACGCGCCCATCCTCTGCTGCACCGCCGAGATCCTGATGAACCTCGCGGTGCGCGAGGCCGAGCCCCGCGCCGACGCGGTCGTGATGGACGAGTTCCACTACTACGGCGACCGCGAGCGCGGCGTCGCGTGGCAGGTGCCGCTCCTCGTCCTCGAGAAGGCGCGCTTCCTCCTCATGTCGGCGACGCTCGGCGACACCCGCGCCGTCGAGGCCTCGCTGAAGGAGGTCACCGGGCGCGCGGTCGCGGCGGTGCGCGGCACGGGCCGGCCGGTCCCGCTCGAGTTCGAGTACCGCGAGACGCCGCTCCACGAGACCATCGAGGAGCTCGTCTCGGCGGGGAAGGCGCCGATCTACCTCGTCAACTTCACCCAGCGCGCGGCGGCGGAGCAGGCGCAGAACCTCATGTCCGCGAACTTCTCCTCGAAGGAGGAGAAGGGCCGCATCGCCGAGGCCCTCCGCGACGCCCGGTTCGACTCGCCGTACGGGAAGGAGCTGCAGCGCTTCCTGCGCCACGGGATCGGGCTCCACCACGCGGGCCTCCTCCCGCGGTACCGGCTCCTCGTCGAGAAGCTCGCGCAGGGCGGGCTCCTCAAGGTGGTCTCCGGCACCGACACCCTCGGCATGGGCGTGAACGTCCCGATCCGGACGGTCCTCTTCACGCAGCTCTGCAAGTACGACGGCGAGAAGACGGCGATCCTCTCCGCGCGCGACTTCCACCAGATCTCCGGGCGCGCCGGGCGCAAGGGCTTCGACGACGCCGGCTGGGTCGTCGCGCAGGCGCCGGAGCACGTCTGCGAGAACCGCCGGCTCGCCGAGAAGGAGAAGACGACCGGGAAGAAGCAGGTGAAGAAGCAGCCGCCGCAGAAGGGCTACGTCCACTGGGACCGGAGCACCTTCGAGCGGCTGCGGGAGAAGGAGCCGGAGCCGCTCGAGAGCCGGTTCGAGCCGACGTTCGGGCTGCTCGTGAACCTCCTGCAGAGCGAGACCACGCAGGTCGGCGGCGGCTACGGCCGGCTCGTCGAGATCATCGGACGCTCGCACGGGAACGAGTACGTCCGCACGAAGCACCGGCGCGCCGCGGCGCAGCGGCTCCGCACCCTCCGCGCCGCGGGGCTCGTCGAGCTCCGCCGGGTCGACGGGTTCCGCGGCGCGTACCTCCGCCCCGCGCCCGGGCTGCAGCGCGACTTCTCGCTCTTCCACACCCTCGCGCTCTACCTGCTCGACACCCTGCCGCGCATCCCGCCGGACCGCGAGACCTACCCCCTCGACGTCCTCTCGATGGTCGAGTCGATCCTCGAGGACCCCGACACCATCCTGTGGAAGCAGCTCGATCGCGCGAAGGGGCTCGCCGTCGCCGAGATGAAGGCGAAGGGGATGGAGTACGACGAGCGGATGAAGGAGCTCGAGAACGTCGAGTACCCGAAGCCGAACCGCGAGTTCGTCTACGCGACCTTCAACGAGTTCGCGGCGAAGCACCCCTGGGTCGGGCAGGAGAACATCCGCCCGAAGTCGATCGCGCGCGAGATGGTCGAGAAGTTCATGACCTTCGGCGACTACGTCCGCGAGTACGAGCTGCAGCGGTCGGAGGGGCTCCTCCTCCGCTACCTGTCGGAGACCTACAAGACGCTCGTGCAGACGGTCCCGGAGAGCTACCGGGACGACGCGCTCCTCGACGTCCTCGCCTTCCTGCGCGGGACGGTCCGCGGCGTCGACTCCTCGCTCATCGACGAGTGGGAGCGGCTGCGCGACCCCGCGTACCAGGCCGCGCCCACCGCGGACCCCCGCGCCGCGCTGGGGCCGCCGCCGGTCTGGGCCGACCCGCGCGCGTTCGCCGCGCGGCTGCGAAACGAGCTCCACGCGCTGCTCGTCGCGCTCGCGCGGAAGGACTGGGAAGCGGCGCGGGCGGCGCTCGCGCCCGCGTCGGCCTCGGAGTGGACCGCGCAGCGGCTCGAGGCGGAGCTCGCGCCCTATTACGAGGCCCACCCGCGCATCGACGTGACGCCCGCCGCGCGAAAGCCGCACCAGACCCTCGTGAAGGAGCTCGCACCGCGGCACTGGGAGGCGGTCCAGCGGATCGTCGACGAGGCGGGCGAGGCGGACTTCGCGATCTTCTGCGACGTGGACCTCACGGGCGAGTACGACCGGGAGAGGCCGCTCGTCGCGCTGGTTCGGGTGGGGACGTAGTTCACGGACGGAAAGTCCCCTCCGGCAGCTTCCCCGGGAACTCCACCTTCTCGAGCACGGTCTCGCCGGTGGTCTTGCCGTTCGCCCAGTTCCGCTCGCGGAACGCCACGAGGACGCCGTCCACCTCGCGGAAGTCGCCGTAGGTCGTCTCGAACGCGAGCGGCATCCCCGGATCGACCGACGCGCCGCGCGAGCGGACCACCCGCGCGGTCGCGACGTCCACCTCGGCGACGACGACGAGCCCCGGCGCGGGGTGGATCGCGAGGAGCCGGACCTTCGTCCCCTCGACCTCCGCCGCCCCGCGATCCTCCACCTTCGCCTCCCACGCGGCGAGGAGCGCCGGCACGTCGAGGCGCGCCGCCTGCAGGACCATCGCCGCGAGGCGCGGACCCGAGACCTCCTCGCCGTTGCGCCAGCCACGGCCGCCGTCGAGCACGCGCGCCTCGGCGGCGCCGTCCGGGTAGAGCGTCTCGACGCGGAGCCGCCCCGGGCGCTCGTAGGCGCGGACGATCCGGCCGTCCTTTCCCGGGTGGAGGAGCGAGGTGACGCGCCCCTCCTGCCGCGTCACCGCCGCGCGCGTG
>JAHWYA010000274.1 GCA_020028115.1 Anaeromyxobacter sp. | reverse complement strand
GCCCTCGGCCTCGCGGGCCTGACCTACGGCTTCACGGCCTGGCCCGCCCTCGGCGTGACCGCTCCGACCGTGCTCGGCGCGCTCGGCCTCGGCGTCGCCGCGATGATGGGCTTCGTCTTCACGGAGGGTCACGCGCGGCACCCCATGCTCCCGCTCGAGGTGTTCGCCTCGAAGACCTTCACCGCGGCGAACCTGGTCACCTTCGCCGTCTACGCCGCGCTGGGCGGGGTGTTCTTCCTCGTCGCGCTGGACTTGCAGATCGTGGCCGGGTTCGCCCCGTTCGCCGCCGGGGCCGCCCTGCTCCCGCTCACCGGCCTCATGCTCGTGCTGTCCGCCCGCGCCGGCGCGCTCGCGCAGCGCGTCGGGCCACGGATCCCGATGACGCTTGGCCCGGTCGTCTGCGCAGGCGCGCTGCTCCTCTTCGCGCGGATCGGGGCGGACGCCTCCTACCTCGGAGCGGTGCTCCCCGCGGTGCTGCTCCTCGGCCTGGGGCTGTCCTTGACCGTGGCCCCGCTGACCGCCACCGCGCTCGGCGCGCTCGACGACCGGCACGCCGGCATCGCGAGCGGCGTCAACAACGCCGTCGCCCGAACGGCCGGCCTCCTCGCGGTCGCGGTCCTGCCGCTCGCCGCGGGCGTCGGGACCGGCCGCCTCACCGATCCCGCCGTGCTCGGGCCCACGTATCGCACGGCGATGTTCCTCTGCGCGGGGCTCCTGATCGCCGGTGCGCTGACGGCGCTCGTCGCGATCCCGACGAGGATCGGCGGTCCGGTCCGCGCGCCCCCGAGCGCTGCGGCGGCGAAGCCGAAGAGCCCGGTCCGATTCCACTGCGCCATCGCGGGCCCGCCTCTGCACCCGCACCGGGTCTCCGGAGGGGGAGAGCGCCCGCCGGGAGCCACGCCGATCCCGGAGGGGGCTCGCGAGCACCGCCCGTAACGGGGCGAGACCTGGGCTCGTATATCCGTCGAGGTCGGGCGGACGACGCCCGCGACCCACTCCTGAGGGCGACGTGCCACGTCCCGCGCAACCCTGGCTCGTCCGGGCGACCCACTGGGCGAACCTCGTCCTGCTCACCGTGATGGCCGGGAGCGGCCTGCGGATCCTCGTGGCGTATCCGCACCTCGGCCCGAAAGGCGCCGAGTACGGCTGGTACCCGCTGCAGGGCGTGAGCCCACCCCTGGCCCTGACCGTCGGCGGCTGGCTCGCCGGGGCCCGGCACTGGCACTTCGCCTTCGCGTGGCTGTTCGTCGCGAACGCGGTCGTCTACCTCGTGTACCTCTTCGCGAGCGGCGAGTGGCGGCGCCGGCTCTTCTTCCCGCGCCGCGACGCCCGCAACGCCTGGGACACCGTGCTCCACGACCTCCGGCTGCGGAAGGAGGCGCCGCCCCCCGTCGGTCTCTACAACGGGATGCAGCGGCTCACCTACACCGCGGTGCTGGCGATGGCCCCGCTCGTCGTGCTGTCCGGCCTCGCCATGTACAAGCCCGTCCAGCTCCCGCGCCTCACCGCGCTCCTCGGCGGCTACGACGTCGCGCGCGTCATCCACCTCGGCGTCCTCGCGGCGCTCGCGCTCTTCACGGTGGTCCACGTCGTCCAGGTGCTGCTCCACCCGCGGACGCTCGCCGACATGACGGTCGGCAGGGACGAGCGGCCGGAGGAGGTCTCATGAGCGGATCGACCCGGCGGGTCTTCCTCGCGAACGGCCTGCGCGGCGCCGGCCTCGTGGCGCTCGGCGGGCTGGCCTGCGACGGCAACCGCCCGCGCGCGGGCTTCCTCGGCCTGATGGAGCGCGTGAACGAGCGGTTCGAGCGCGCGCTGTTCGACCCGAGCCGGCTCGCGCCGGAGCTGGGCGAGGACGAGGAGACCGCCCTCGAGGACTTCCCGAAGTACAAGATCTCGAAGGAGTTCCCGGTCGCGCCCGCCGGCTGGGCCCTCTCGGTGGGGGGGCTCGTCGCGCGGCCGCTGACGCTGTCCGTCGCCGATCTCCAGCGCATGCCGCGGACCCGGACACGGGTCCGGCATCACTGCGTGGAGGGCTGGTCGGCGGTCGCGTCGTGGGACGGAGTGCGGCTCGCGGAGATCGCCCGGGCCGCGGGCGCCGACCCGCGGGCGAGGTACGTCGAGTTTCGGTCCTTCGACGCCGGCTACTTCTCGTCCTGGGACCTGGAGAGCGCGCTCCACCCCCAGACGATCCTCGCCTATGGCATGGACGGCGATCCGCTGCACGTCGAGCACGGCGCGCCGCTGCGCCTCTACTCGGCCGTGAAGCTCGGCTACAAGATGGTGAAGTACCTCACCGCGGTGAACTTCCTCCCCGTCCGGACCGGCGGCTACTGGGAGGACCGCGGTTACGAGTGGTTCGCCGGGGTGTGACTGCGCGTCACGACTTGGCGCGCGGCCGGTGGGGCGCCGGGCAGGACAGGTACCCGTGCCGCTCGTCCCACTGCTGGTGGTACGCCTCGGCGATCCAGAACGGGCCGGCGGGCGCGATCTCCGTCGTGATCCGGTCGGCGAGGCGCTGCTGCTCCGCGTCGCGCGAGGCGAGGGCCGCGGCCTGCTGCTCCGGTCCGAACGTGAAGATGGCGGACCGGTACTGGGTGCCGCGATCGGGACCCTGGCGATCGCCGCTCGTCGGGTCGTGGGTCCGCCAGAAGAGCTGGAGCAGCTCGGCGTAGCCGACCCGGGCCGGGTCGAACTCGACGAGGACCGCCTCGACGTGCCCCGTGCCGTGGGCGCTCACCTGCTCGTAGGTCGGATCCCGCGTGCGACCGCCGGTGTAGCCCACCGCGGTGGCCACGACGCCGGGCACCCTCCGGAGCCGCTCCTCCACCCCCCAGAAGCAGCCCTGGGCGAAGATCGCGAGCTGGTTCTTCCCCGACGCGACGAGCGGCGTGCCGTGCCCCACGTTCCCGGGTCTCGTCCCGAGGCTCGGATTGCCGATGGTCGCGGCGAGCGCGGCGCCGGCGAGGAGCGCGATGGCCGTCACGGCCGCTCCCCTGCGCCGCGCGAGGCCGTCTCGAACAGCTTCAGATATGCGCCGTACCCTTCCTCGGCGAGCCGCTCGGCCGGGACGAAGCGCAGGGCCGCCGAGTTCATGCAGTAGCGCAGCCCGGTGGGCGGCGGACCGTCGTTGAAGACGTGGCCCAGGTGGGAGTCGGCGACCTTCGAGCGGACCTCGGTCCGGCGCTGGAAGAAGCTCGTGTCGGTGCGCGTCGTGACGGCGGCGGGATCGAGCGGGCGCGTGAAGCTGGGCCAGCCGGTGCCGGAGTCGTACTTGTCGAGCGAGCTGAAGAGCGGCGCGCCCGACACGACGTCCACGTAGATCCCGGGCCGGTGGTTGTCCCAGTAGGGATTCCTGTACGGGGGCTCGGTGCCCTCGTGCTGGGTGACCTCGTACTGCTCGCGGGTCAGCCGCTTGCGCAGCTCCTCGTCCGACGGCTTCCTGAACGTCGTCATGTTCGCGGGCTCCTCCGTGCGGGACGGGTGCGGGTCGGGCTGCGCGGCGGCCGCTCGCCCGGGAGCGAGGCTCCCGAGGCAAGCCGCCGCGAGCAGCGCGGCGCGCGCCCTTGTCGGGCATCGCCAGATCATGTCGTCACTCCGGTGTTCCTCGGGGCAGACCTCCCTGAGATGCTGCGGATACGCGCGAACGGCCACGGAAGTTACGCGCGACCGGCGTAACGTCCCCGGGCGAGCGACGTATGCGTGGAGAGGCGAACGAGGAAGCCCTGATGGAGGCCTACGTCGCGGGGGACGCGGGGGCGTTCGAGCGTCTGTTCCGCACGCTCGGGCCGCCGGTTCACGCCTTCTTCGTGCGATCCGTCGGGAAGGGCGCCCTCGCCGAGGACCTGGTGCAGGCGACGTTCCTGAAGCTCCACGCGGCGCGCGCGACCTGGCGGAGGGGCGAGCGCCTCCGCCCTTGGGTCTTCACCATCGCCGCCCGAGTTCGCGTCGACTGGTTCAGGAGGCAAGGGCGTACCGAGGCCGAGCTCGAGGGCGACGTCCTCGCGGACCCCGAGCGGCGCGACGATCCCGGTGACGTCGTCCTCGCCGCGGAGCGGGCCGAGCGCGTACGCGCGGCGCTCGACAGCCTCGCCGAGCCCCAGCGCCTCGTGGTCCACCTGCACCGGTTCGAGGAGCTCAGCTTCGCGGAGATCGGGAGGGTGCTCGGCATCTCGGAGGGCGCGGCCAAGCTGCGCGCCTTTCGAGCCTACGCCCAGCTCCGGGTGCTCCTCGCCGACGTCGTCGAGGAGGAGGGGTGATGACCGAGTGCGATCGCCTCCGCGCCGACGCGCCGGGACTGGCTGCGCTCCGGTCGGACGATCCGG
>JAHWYA010000273.1 GCA_020028115.1 Anaeromyxobacter sp. | reverse complement strand
ACCCCGCCGCGCCGCGCCCGCGGCTCCACCCACAGGTCGATCCCGACGCCGCAGCGGTCCCGGAGCGTGCTCCAGTCCCGCGGCTCGAGCCGGCCGTAGGCGTACCCGACGATCCGGCCGCGCCGCACCGCCGCGAGCACGACCGCTTGCGGGTTCTTCCGCTCCTTCCCGAGCCACCAGGCGTAGCCGTCCTCGAGGGGCTCCTCCGGCACGAAGAAGCGCTGCGGGTCCATGGCGTGGTGCGCGCGCGCGAGGCGCGCGCCGAGGCGCGCCAGGGCCGGGACGTCGTCCGGGGTGGCGGGGCGGATCTCGAGCGGCGGAGGTCGGCGGGCACGGGGTGGCACGGCGCGAGCCTACCAATTCCCGTGCGCCCCGAGCGTCAGACCCGCCGCGGCTCGAGCGGGCGCGGCGGCGTCCACTTCTCGCTGGCGGGGCGGCCCGAGAGCGAGCTCGGCGCGTCCAGGTGGGCGCCGTCGTCGACGCCGACGCCGAGCCGGTCCACGAGCTCTCCGCCGAGCCACCCGGCCACGAGCGCGAGCAGGACCGCGATGCCCGAGAGCAGGATGGCGCCACCGTTCGCCGCGTCGGGGTCGCCGTACCGGATCCCCCACGAGAAGACGAAGAGGGTGACGATCGCGACGTTCGCGATCCCGTGGAACGCGCCGATGGTCTTCGCCCGCGTGCCGCGCGGGATCGCGAGGAAGTCGACGACCCCGAAGACGGCCGCGGCGAGCCCGCCGACGATCCCGGCGGCGATCATGTAGAAGGCCGCGGTCGAGAAGCCCTGGCCGCCGCCGCCGAGCCGGATGAGGTCGAACACGAACGAGGTCGCGAACAGGCCCAGCGGGAACACGACCAGCATCGGGTGGACCGGGTGCCCGAACACCTTCGCCTTGCTCTCCATCGCACGCCCCCTCCTCCCAAAATGCATCGCGCCCGCGGCCTCCGCACGGGGGCGGTGGCACGCGGGCGCGAGCTTGCGAGCGCAGGGGCAGCCGGATGAGGCTGCCCGGAGCGAGCGGGGGGCCCCCCGCTCTCTAGAGCAGCCCGGGCTTACCCTTCATCCACCGCTCGAGCTCGGTCGTGAGCAGGGCGACGTGCTCCCGCTCCTCGGCCGCGAGCTCCTTGTAGAGCTGGCGCTCGACCGAGCCAGGCTTCGTCTCCGCGAACCGGTCCTCGAAGAACTTCACCGCGCGCTGCTCGAACGCGATGGCGATCCGGAACAGGTTCGCCGGGTCCTCCGGCTTGTTCGGGATGCCGGCGTAGACCGCCGCGCGGTCCACCTTGAAGTCCTGGCTCGGCGCGGGGACCTGCGCGTGGTAACGCCGCGACAGCGTCGCCATGTGCTCCTTCTCCATCGCGGAGAACTTCGCGAAGAGCTCCTTCAGGACCGGGTCCGACGACTCGTTCGCCGCGCGCGTGTAGAACGCCTGGCCGCCGAGCTCGATCTCGAAGGCGATCCGGATCGCCTCGAGCGCCGTCGCCTCCCCGGCCTTCTTCGCGTCGCGGACCTTGAGCTTGCCGCCGCACGCCGGGCACATGCCGTACGGGAACGCGAAGCCCTCGCTCACCTTGGCGCAGTCGTCACACTGCCACTCCAGCCGGGCGGTGCCGCAGCAGACGTACTCCTCGTCGCCGTCGATCGGCTGGTGGCACTTCGGGCACTTCGGTCCGAGCGCCTCCGGGCCGGTCGCGGTCGCGCCGGCGGGACCCTTCTTGGCGGCGAGGGCCTGCGGATCGAACTTCGCGACGTCCTCCGCCGTGATCGGCCACTTCTTGCCGGAGGTGAGGTACGTCGCGATGGACTTCGCCGCGCGGCGCCCCGCGCCCATCGCGAGGATCACCGTCGCGCCGCCGGTGACGATGTCGCCGCCCGCGAACACGCCCTTGAGGTTCGTCGCCTGCGTCGACTCGGCCTTGCCGTCGTCCGCCGCGATGTTGCCCCACTTCGTGAGGGCGATGCCGGGCGTCGACTGCGTGACGACCGGGTTCGCCTTCGTGCCGAGGGCGACGATCACCGTGTCGCACTCGATGTCCTTGAACTTCCCGGTGGGCATCGGCGCGCGGCGGCCCTTCGCGTCGGGCTCGCCGAGGACCATCTCCTCGACCTTCATGCCCTTCACGTTGCCTTCGGCGTCCGAGTAGATCTCCTTCGGCGCGTGGAGGAAGAAGAACTCGAT
The DNA here is from genome assembly GCA_020028115.1 of Anaeromyxobacter sp. Taxonomy (GTDB): domain Bacteria; phylum Myxococcota; class Myxococcia; order Myxococcales; family Anaeromyxobacteraceae; genus Anaeromyxobacter. The sequence goes on along the minus strand of JAHWYA010000273.1, from coordinate 2,153 downwards.
CCCCTCCTCCTTCGCGTGGCGGATCTCCTCGATGCGGGCCGGGGCCTCCGCCTCGGTGCGGCGGTAGACGCAGCGGACCGTCGGGGCGCCGAGGCGCTTGGCGACGCGCAGGCAGTCCATCGCGGTGTTGCCGGCGCCGACGACGGCGACGCTCTTGCCGAGCGTGATCGGCGTGTCCTTGAACGGGAAGACGTTCCCGCCCATCAGGTTCACGCGGGTGAGGAACTCGTTCGCGGAGTAGACCTGGCTCGCCGACTCGCCCGGGATGTTCATGAACGCCGGGGCGCCCGCGCCGACGCCGAGGAACACGGCGTCGAAGCCCTTCTCCTCGAGGAGCTGCGGGACGGTGAAGGTCTTGCCGATGACCTTGTTGGTCTCGATCTTCACGCCCATGTCGGTGAGGTTCTTCACCTCGCGGTCGATGATCTCGCGCGGGAGGCGGAAGGGCGGGATGCCGTACTGGAGGACGCCGCCGACCACGTGGAGCGCCTCGTAGACGGTCACGTCCGCGCCGAACTTGACGAGGTCCGCCGCCGCCGCGAGGCCCGCGGGGCCGGAGCCGCAGATCGCGACCTTGCCGAGCTGCTTCGCGAACTTCGGCGGGACCGCCGGCTTCGACTTCGCGTTGTCGCCGACGAAGCGCTCGAGGCGGCCGATGCCGACCGGCTCGACCTTCGCCTTGATCACGCACTGCGCCTCGCACTGCGACTCCTGCGGGCAGACGCGGCCGCAGATCGAGGGGAAGGCGTTCGCCTCCTTGATGACCGCGAGGGCGCCGTCGAAGTCACGGACCGCGACGTGCTTGATGAAGGTCGGGATGTCGATCGACACCGGGCAGCCCGAGATGCAGGTCGGCTTCGCGCACTGGATGCAGCGCTCCGCCTCGCCGAGGGCCTGCTCGAGGGTGTACCCGAGGTTGACCTCCTTGAAGTTCCGCGACCGCTCGAGCGCGTCGCGCTCGGGCATGTGCGTCTGGGTCGGGGGGAGGTCCTTGATCTTGCGGTAGTTCTTCTTGTTCTCGAGGAAGAGCTGCTTCTCGAGGTTGCAGACGTGCGCGTAGTCCTCGGTCGCGCGCGTCTCGAGGCTCTTGAAGCGCTTCTGCCGCGCCATCAGCTCCTTGAAGTCGACCTTGTGACCGTCGAAGTCCGGGCCGTCGACGCAGGCGAAGGCGACCTTCCCGTCCACCGTCACGCGGCAGGAGCCGCACATGCCGGTGCCGTCGACCATGATCGCGTTGAGCGAGACCATCGTCTTCACGCCGAACGGCCGCGTGGTCTCGACGCACGCGTTCATCATCGGGAGCGGCCCGATGGCGACGACGAGGTCGGGCTTGTCCTTCTCGCAGATCTCCTTCAGCGCCTGGGTCACGAACCCGGGCTTGCCGTAGGAGCCGTCGTCGGTGCAGACGACGAGCGAGTCGCAGTGCTTCGCGAACTTCTTCTCCCAGAAGACGAGGTCCTTGTTCCGGAAGCCGATGACGCCCGTCGTCCGGTTCCCCGCCTCCTTGAAGGCGCGGAGCTGCGGGTAGACCGGCGCGACCCCGAGGCCGCCGCCGACGAGGACGACGTGGCCGAGCTTCTCGATGTGCTGGGGCAGGCCGAGCGGGCCGACGAAGTCGACGAACGTGTCGCCGACGTTGTAGTCGGTCATCATCTCGCGGGTCGTCTTCCCGAGCGTCTGGACGACCATCGTGATGGTGCCCTTCTTCCGGTCGTAGTCGGCGACCGTGAGGGGGATGCGCTCGCCGCCCTCGCGGAGGCGGAGCATCACGAAGTGGCCGGGCTGGGCCGCGGCGGCGACGTCGGGGGCCTCGACGTCCCAGAGGAACGTCGTGTCGGAAAACGCTTCGCGGCGGACGATGGTGTACGGCATCGGGGTCCGAACCCTCCGGAATGGGGTGCGTGGAAGGGCCGCGGGATATCAGTCTGCGAGCCGGCCCGTCAAGCGACGAGCCGGAAATTTCTAGGGAAATTGCGGATGCATCCGGTCCACTTTGACGCGCCCCCGCGTCCGGCGCGTCGCCCGGCGTGGATCCCGGGCGGCGGGCGAGCGTCAGGACGGCTGGACGCCCCCCGGATCCAGCCGCACGAGCCCGGCCGCCCGCGCCGCCTCCGCGGCCGCGCGGAGCTCCGCCGCCGACGGCGGCCGCGCGA
>JAHWYA010000272.1 GCA_020028115.1 Anaeromyxobacter sp. | reverse complement strand
CTCGCGGCGAGCGGCGCGAGCACGAGGTGCGGGACGAGGTAGGCGAGGAGGACCGGGAGGTCGGCGAAGAGCGGGTGGAGGTGGAAGAGGAGGTACCAGAGCGGCGTCAGGAAGAAGACGACGCGGGCGAGGGGGAAGAAGAAGTACCAGAGCGACGCGGCGTACCCGACGCGGTGCCGGAGCGGGAGCCCCCGCTCGAGGAGCGGGTTGTCCCGGAAGAAGATCTGCAGGCACCCGAGCATCCAGCGCCGGCGCTGCACGAGGTAGCCGCCGAAGGTCTCCGCGGAGAGGCCGGCGGCGAGGTCCTCGTCGACGAACGCGGAGCGCCACCCCGCCGCGTGCAGCTTCTGGCTCGTGTGGATGTCCTCGGTGATCGAGAGGAGCTGGAACCCTCCGGCGGCGGCGAGCGCCTCGCGGCGGAAGACCGCCCCGCTGCCCACGAAGAAGGCGCCGCCCCAGCCGTCGCGCGCGCCCTGGATGGCGTGGTTGAAGAGGTCGGCCTCGTTCGGCACGGCCGGGCCCGCCCCGAAGGCGCGCTGGAAGACGTCCGGGTTGTAGAAGTGGTGCGGCGTCTGGACGACGCCCATGCGCGCGTCGCGGAAGTGCGGGACCGTGCGCTCGAGGAAGCGCGGCTCCGGGACGTGGTCGGTGTCGAACACGACGACGAGGTCGCCCGAGGTCACCGCGAGGGCGGCGTTGAGGTTCCCCGCCTTCGCGTGGCGTCTCGGCCCGCGGAGGTAGCGCGCGCCGTGCTCCGCCGCGAGCCGGGCCACCTCGACTCGGTGGGAGTCGTCGCAGACGTGGATCGTCTTCCGCGGCCAGCGGAGCGCGGCGCAGGCGGTGAGGGTCCGGTCGAGGATCTCGAGCGACTCGGAGTAGATCGGCACGAGCACGTCGACCGAGGGCCGCGGCTCGTCCGGACCGAGCGGCGGCGGTGTCGGGCGGCGCCGGCCGCCGAGCCCGACCTGCACGGCGAGGAGCCCCACGGTCGAGAAGGCGTAGACCTCGGCGGCGAGGAGCGACAGCGAGACGAGCGGCCCGAGCGGCTCGACGAAGTTGAGCGTCTCCGCCGCGCGCCAGCCGAGATAGCGCACCGACAGGGCGAGCGAGAGCGCCACGAGGGCGGCGCGGGCCCACCGCCGCCGCCGCGCGAGCGGCGCGAGGAGGACCCCCGCCGCGAGCGGCACGGCCGGGAGCCGGTCGCGGAGCGGCGACCAGTCGAGGAGGAGGAGGAAGGAGAGCGGCTCGTCGTAGCGCCGGACGGCGCCGAGCTCGAGCGCGCGGCCGAACCAGAGCCAGTTGTGGAGGTAATACGGGGTCTCCTCGGCCGCGAGCGCGCGCTCGAACAGCGCGTCGAGCGCCCGCGTCCGCATGTCGGCGGCGAGCGCGGGGTCCTCCACCTGCGCGAGCGCCTGCACCGACGCGAGGTGCGGGAGGCCGTCGAGCGTGGAGAGCGGGCGTCCCGAGGCGGTCGCGCGGTCCCGGAGCCGGCCCTCCGCGCGCCACTGCTCCCGCGGGAACCGCAGCATCCGGGAGCGCAGGTCCGCCTCGCCGCGGCGCCCGAACCAGAGGGCGTCGAGGGCGACGCGCCAGAAGATCGGGACCGCGTCGTAGCCCGACGGCGCGGGGCCGGAGCCGCCCGGCCGGTCGAGGAGGATCGCCCCCGTGCGCGGGTCGAGGTAGACGACCTCCGGCGGGAGCGCGAGGCCGCGGTCCACGTAGAGGAACCGCAGGACGTCGTAGCTCGACCGGACGAGCTCGCGCCACGGGCGCGCGGGGTCGACGGCCGCGAACACCTCGTACGCGTACGGCGCGAGGTAGGCGACGTGGATCGTCGGGTGGCGCTCCGCCGGCGCCCAGTTGCCGCCGGTCGGGAACGGACGCCCGCCGGCGACGACGACCTCGCGGTCCCAGATGTCGCGGAGCAGCCCGCGCGCCTCGTCGAGGAAGCGCGGCTCGCCGAAGCGGCGCGACGCGAGGACGAGGGCGAGGGCCGCGTCCTGGTCGGCGTCGGTCGCGGCGTTGCGGTCGAGCACCCGGTCCTTCCACCTCCACGCGAGGAGCCGGTCGTCGCGAATCTGGAGGTGGTCCTTGGTCCAGCGCCACACGGCCTCGAACGTCTCGCGATCGTTCGCCCAGACGGCGCGGAGCATGGCGTAGGCCTGCCCCTCGGAGGTCGTGATCGCGCCCTCGTCGTGGGCGATCACGCGCCCGTCCTGGACGTGGGTGTAGCGGTAGAGGGACCAGAGCGCGGAGAGCTCGTCGCGCTCGCGGGCGAGGGCGTCCACGCGGGACCTGTCCGCGCCGGCGCACGCGAGGAGCGCCGCGGGGGCGGCGAGGAGGAGCCACGCGCCGGCTTGCATGCGCCGCGAGGGTGGGGGCGGCCGGCGGCCACCGGAAGCTACCCGGTGGAGGTTCCGTCGTGCGAACATGCGCGCCCGTCCGGCACCACCCTCTCGAGGAGAAGCGCATGAAGGCGGTCCTGCTCAGCGGTTTCGGCGGCATCGACGTCCTGAAGGTCGGCGAGGCCGAGCGCCCGCGACCCGCCGAGGGCCAGGTGCTCGTGAAGGTCGTCGCGACGAGCATCAACCGACCCGACCTCGTGCAGCGGGAGGGGAAGTACCCGCCGCCGCCGGGCGACTCGGACATCCTCGGGCTCGAGGTGGCGGGGACGATCGCCGAGCTCGGCCCCGGCGTCACCGGCTGGAAGGTGGGCGACCGCGTCATGTCGCTCGTCGGGGGCGGCGCGTACGCCGAGTACGCCGTCGCGTACGCGAGCCACCTCATGGCGATCCCGGAGGCGATGTCGTTCGAGCAGGCGGCGTGCGTCTGCGAGTCCTACATCACGGCGTTCCTCAACCTGTTCCTCGTCGGCGGCCTCGCCGACGGGAACACCGCCGTCCTGCACGGCGGCGGCGGCGGCGTGAACACCGCCGGGATCCAGCTCTGCAAGGCGCTCGTCCCGCGGACGAAGCTCGTGGTGACCGCGAACCCCACGAAGATGGCGCGGGTGAAGGCGCTCGGGGCGGACCTCGTGGTCGACTACACGACGACCCCCGACTTCTCCGAGGCGGTGCGGGAGTTCACGGGGAAGAAGGGCGCGGACGTGATCCTCGACCACGTCGGCGCGAAGTACCTCGCGCCGAACATGAACGCGCTCGGGTACGCGGGCCGGCTCGTCCTCATCGGCGTCACCAGCGGCATCAAGGCCGAGCTGAACCTCGCGCTCATGATGGTGAAGCGCCAGCAGATCATCGGCTCGGTGCTGCGCTCGCGGCCGGTGAAGGACAAGGCCGCGATCGTGGCGGAGTTCACGAAGACCGCGCTTCCGAGGTTCGCCGATCGCACGATCGTCCCGATCATCGAGAAGGTGTTCCCCATCGACCAGGTGGTCGAGGCGCACCGGATGATGGAGGAGGACCGGCACTTCGGGAAGATCGTGCTGAAGGTGGGATAGGCCGCGGACCGCGGATGCGGTCAGCGGATGCGGTTGCGGTTCAGCGGATGCGGTTGCGGTTCAGCGGTTGCGGCTCCGGTTCAGCGGTTGCGGCCGCCACCGCGCGAGGGCGGCCGCCGCGACGAGATCGGCTCACGGCGGAGTGGCATCACTGCTGGTGAATGCGGCCGCACCCAACAGGGAGCGCACGTCGCGCTTGACCTGGTTCACGTCAAGTTGACGCCGACTCCGCGCGTTCACTCGGGGACGCCCCTGCGAGCGCGCCGGAGATCGCCTGAGGCCTGCCATCGCGGTCCGAGCGCGCGGCGGGCCCCCCGCTCCTCGTCGCGGAAGTGAACCCCGAGCCCGCGCCGGAGCGGACCGTGGTCACCGCGGTCTCCACGCTGCTGCGAACGCCTGATCTGCGTCAGGCGGCACTTGGCCAGCCAAGTACCTCGATGCCAACTCCGACCCCCACGACCCAGGAGGTGCGCCCGGCGCCGCCGACAGCTCCGCTGGCCACCGTCATAGAGCCCAAGACGTCCGAGCTGAGCCGCATGCACGTCACCGTCTCCCGCTCGGTCACACGGAAGCTCACCGCCGCCCGCGACGCGCTCTCCCGCTCGCATCCCGGCGCCAGCGACAGCGACATCCTCGAGGTCGCGCGATGCAGGCGGCGAGCACTTCCTCGGCGGTCGCGCCCGGGCGCGCGTGTGACAGCGCGGCCTTCGTCGCCTCGAGCTTCGCGACGAACTCGCGGGAGACCGTGACGTGGAGCCGGACGCGCTTCGCATCGAGCGGCTCGATGGTGAGGTCCGGTGCGCCGTGCCGCGCGGGGGAGGGGAATCCGGCGGGGACTGAGCCGGCGGCGTCTTGCCGCAGTTCGTTTCGGGCCCCGAAAC
>JAHWYA010000271.1 GCA_020028115.1 Anaeromyxobacter sp. | reverse complement strand
TCGGAAGCGTCTCGGGGTACGGCTGCTGCGACCGCCCCGGCCCCGACGGAAGGATCACGTGGAAGGCTGCCTGGTTTCCACGGGTCAGCTGGAGCGTGAACGCGAGCCCGACGTGAATCTTGCCGTCCTGCTCGAGCATGCCCCTCGGCGGATTCGGGAATGGCGCAGCCGCGCGCGCGGCGCGGACGAGCTCGCGATCGAGGAAGTCGAGACCGCTCGGCTGCCGCACGCCCACGTTCTCGAGCCTGCCGCTCTCGTCCATCACGAGCTCCACGATCGTGGTGCGATCCTTGATCGGAAACACCGTGCCGTCCGGGTCCCGCGCCCGGTAAGGCGCGACAGGGTCCCACTCTCGGTATACCGCCCCGGCGACCCGGTTGAAGAACGTAGCGAAACGGAACGACTTGGCGTTGAGCTGCGTCGTCTCGCCCTCGTCGACGCCCGGCAGGTAATTTGGCGCGGGGCCTCCGGCGATCCGCGCGAGCGCGTCGCTCGAGACCGACAGGTCAGGCGTCTGCTGCTGCGCACCGTGTCCGCGCTCGCCGCCCTCGCCCAGCTCCGGGAGCCGCAGCGCGCCGCTCGGACGCGCGGTCGCGACGCGCTCGCCCGGCGCCCCCTCCCGTCCCGGCACGCCCGCGTCGTTGCCGCCGCGCTGCACGCGCGGGTGAGGCTTCGGCCACGGCGGCACCACCGGGTCTGTCTTCCCCTCGACGCCGGGCTCGACTCGCGTGGCGTTCCGCGGGTATTTCCTGCCGGCGTCCCTCGAAACCGTCTCCCGTTCGACCCGCGTGTTGCGATCGGCGAGGTTCCTCGAGTTTTCTGGCGGTTGGTCCGACGCCTGCTGGTCTGGCGACAGCTCGACGACGGTACCGTCCTTGGGATCTTCCTCGCGCGGCTTCTGCGGCTCCTGGTGTTCCGGCGCGGGGGCTTTCGGCCGGGCGCCGGCGACCGCCCTGTTCGCCGCCCACTGCTCCGCCGAGAGCGGCGCGAGGGCGACGCGGGTCTGGTCGGCGGGCCCGGTCATCTGGAACGCGCCCGCGGCGGCGAGCGCCCACAGGATCGCGGCGTTCAGGGCGAGGGACGCGAGCGCGGCGAGCAGGGCGCGCCGCACGGGGCGCTCCACGCGCTTCACGCGTCGCAGGCTCGGGCCGAGGTAGGACATCGCTCCCGGAACTCTAACAGCCGGCGGCCCGGATTCCCGCAGCGCGGCGCGACGGGGCTGCCCCCGCGGGGGCGCTCACGCCGAGGCCGCGGGGAGGGCCGCCCGCGCCTTGCGGAAGGCCTGGAGCCGCTCCCAGCCGAGCGAGATCGCCCAGGTCACGCCGACCATGGCGACGATCCCGGCGACCGTGCCGCCGAAGGAGAGCGCCCGGTGGACGCCGCCCCCGAGGACGCGCCACGACAGCCACGCGATGGCGGCGCCATAGGTGAGCTCCACCGAGGCGATGTAGCCGACCAGCGACTGGCGGCCGACGAGCGAGAGCCACCGCAGCGGCCGCTCCGCCGCGTCGGGGACGAGCTGGAGCAGGCCGGTGAGGGCGAGGCAGATCGCGAGCCGCATCGCGAACCACGACGGCGAGGTGCGCCAGAAGCTCTGGTACGCGTAGACGGGCTCCCAGCCGTCGGCCCACCACGCGAACCCGTAGAGCGCGCCGGCGAGGCCGAGCCAGACGAACGGCCGGTTCCGGCCGAGCGCGAGGGGCGCCATCGCGGCGCCGGCGAGGAGGAAGGCCGCCCAGTTGAAGAGGTGGAAGTTCGCGCGCGGCCAGCTCGCCCACAGATAGGCGTAGAGCACGTCGACGAGCCGGTTCGGCGCCGTCCGAGCGGCGGCGTCCGCCGCGGCGCCGGCCTGCGGCAGGTCGTAGTGGCGGAGCACGTCGGCCACGACCGGCGTCGCGAGCGCGATCCCGAGCGCCGCGAGGGCGGCGAGCACGGCGCCGAGGGCGCGCGGGCGTCCGACGGAGAGGAGCGCCGCCATCGCGAGGCCGACCGCGATGACGTTCAGGACGTCGACCTTGAGGAGATCCGTCCAGCCGTCGGGGCGCGACCACGCACCGCCGAGCACGTACTCGGCGGCCCGGAAGCCGTACGCGACGCCGAGGAGCCAGCCGGCGCGCCGGAGCGCCTGCCGCCGGCGATCGCCCGGCGAGACGCCCTTCCGCTCCTGCGCGGCGTCGCCGAGCGCCTGCGACAGCCCGGCCATGTAGAGGAACCCGGGCGCCGCGAGGCCGCCGATCATGTTCAGGACCGCGTGCGGGGTGACCCAGGACCCGGCGAGCAGGCCGAACGGCCAGGGGGTCGCGGCCGCGCCGGGCGCGAGCCACGCGTCGAGGACGTGCACCTCGACCATGAACAGCACGGCGAGGCCGCGCTGCCAGTCGAGCCAGAGCTTTCGCGTGCCGGGGGGCCGCCCTCCTGGAACCGGGGAAGCCACGTCACTTGTCGCGATACGTGATGCGGCCGCGCGTGAGGTCGTACGGCGACAGCTCGAGCTTCACCCGGTCGCCCGGGATGATGCGGATGTGGAACTTCTTCATCTTCCCCGACGCGTACGCGAGGACCGTCGGGCCCTGATCGACCTTCACGCGGTACATCCCCCCGGCGAGCGCCTCCTCGACGGTCCCCTGTACCTCGATGCCGGCTTCCTTCTCGCTCACTTGTTCTCCTCGATGCGCGAGCGGCCCCGGTCACCCGAGGCCGCCCAGATGCATCGACGGACGATGACTAGGCCTTCCGGACGTTCGCTGCCTGGAGTCCCTTGGGGCCGTTCGTCACGTCGAACTCGACCTGCTCCCCCTCCTTCAGGGTGCGGAACCCGTCCATCTGGATGGCGGTGTGGTGGACGAACACGTCCTCCCCAGCCTCCTGCGAGATGAACCCGAAGCCCTTCGCGTCGTTGAACCACTTCACGGTACCGATGGCCATCGCTTCACGCTTCCTTGCATGGATCCGCAGCGAGCCGACCGTCGGCCCGGGGAGTCGAGGGGCACGGACCCTCTCGACCCGGGCGGTGACTATCCCCGAAAGGCCCCGGACCGGTCAAGGCAATGCACGCTCGCTTTGCGACGCCAATTCGTAGACCGGATTGGTCGATCCCGCCCACGCCATTTCACTCCCCGAGAGCGGCGAGGAGCGCGGTCGCGCGCGCGCCCACCTGCTCGTCGCGAGCCAGCCGGAGGAGCTCCGCACGCCCGTCCGCGCGGTCCGCCTCCGACCCGAGGAGGCTCTCCGCCCGCGCGAGCCGGACGGCCGGATCCGCCGGCGCGAGCTTCGCCGCGACCTCGGCGCAGAACCGCGCCGCGAGCGGCTGCCGGAGCTTCCGGTGCGCGCGGGAGAGGAGCGCCCACGCGCCGGCGTCGAGGTGGTTCGTCACGACGAGCCCCTCGAGGATGGCGCGCGCCGTCTCCACGCGTCCCGCCTCGAGCTCCGCCTCGGCGAGCGCGGCGATCGCGTCGCCCATCTCGCGCGTGATGCCCTGGACCTCTGCGAGGGTCCGTCCCTCCGAGAGCGCCTCCGCGAAGCTGGGGGCCTCGGCCTCGTTCACTCGAGCGTCCACGTTCGCCTCCCTCACCGGACGTTCTGGATGACCGCCATCCGGGCGTCGTGCCCGGAGCGGAGCAGGTTGGAGGTGAGCGAGAACATCTCCTTCTGCTGGTCCATGATCCGCTGGATCTCCATGAGCTTGAGCTGCGCGTCGCGGTCCGAGCCGATCCCGCTCGCGGTCTCCTTGGAGGTGGAGGTCGTCCCGGAGGAGGTCCCGGAGCCGGTGCTCGCCACGCTCTTCTTCGCCGCCGGGGCGCCATCCTCGGCCTGCGCGGCCAGCCCCGCCGCGGCGTCCACGAGCTCGGGGCCGTACTTCAGCGCGAGCGGCGCGAGCGCGGGGAACCCCGTCGCCGTCGCGAGCGCCGCGAGCGCGGGGCCGCTGATCGTCGCGAGGAGGCTCCGCGCGACGGGATTCCGGAGCACCTCGAGCGCGATCCCGGCCTGCGGGAAGGCGCTCTTCGCGAAGCTCGCGGCCGAGCCGAGCAGACCGCCGAGCCCGGACTTCGAGCTCTTCGACGTGCCGGAGCTGCCGGAAGAGGAGGACGACGACGCGCTCGCCGTCTTGAGCTCCTTCATCTTCTTGTCGAGGTCCTTGTTCCACTTGTCGTTCAGGTACGCGAGCAGCTTCAGGAGCTTCTCCTCGAGCGAGAGCTTCGGGTCGTCGAGGAACGCGAGCGGACCCGCCTTCTTCGTGGTCGAGGTCTTCGACGCGCTCGACCTCGTCGACGTCGACGCCGACGTCGCGTACCCGGCGGACGAGGCCTGCGCCGCCGCCTTCGCCTTCACCTTCGAGGTCC
>JAHWYA010000270.1 GCA_020028115.1 Anaeromyxobacter sp. | reverse complement strand
CCGGCCGAGCTGCTCGGCGGTCGCGTCGACGTCGGGCGGCCCCGGCACGAGGCCGACCGCCACGTCCCCCGCGAGCTGCCGGGCGCGCTCGTCCACGCGGCGGCGCGCGGCCTCGAGCTCGCCGTCGAGCGTCGCGATGCGGAGCTCGAGCTCCACCAGCTCGCGGCGCGCCGGCGGCCCCTCCACGGCGACGAGCGGCGCCAGCCAGGCGTCGTCGCCGTCCCGCGTCGGCGGAGGGGGCAGGGCTGCGGCGGTCGCGCGGATGGCGAGCTGCCCGTCCTCGACCTCGATCGAGAGCGGGAGGCGCGTGCGCGGCACCGGGAGCGCCGCGAGGTAGCGGGCGAGGCGCGAGCGGAGGAAATCGTCGAGCGTGGTTCCGGCCTGGACGCCGATGCGGGCGTGCCAGAACGCTCCGAGCCAGGAGCGCCGGATCGGCTCGAGCCGGACGGAGCGTGGCCGCGCGAGGGGCGGGTCTCCGCTCACGCCGAGCGCGCGCTCCCAGAAGCGCCGGTAGGCACCATGCTCGTCGACAGCGGGTTCGCGATGAAGGCGGGGGTCTGGCATCCTTCCTCCCTCCCGCGCAGTTAACCATCCCCCCGGTCGCCGGCCCGTCCCCCAGAGGGCCTGACGTGCGCCGGAGGCGGGCTCCCCCGGCCGCCCTGCGCGCCAGCGCGTCGGCTACAATGCCGCCCCTCGATGGGCACCGCGGCACCTCCACACGGCTGGACGCTCATCTCCGTCCTCTTTTCGAGCGTCCGGCTCGAGCCGGCGCTCGCGGCGATGCTCCACGAGACCGCGCTCGAGCTGTACCGGACCGACTCCGCCACGCAGCAGGTCGCGGGCGATGCGCTCTCCGGCCGCGTCGTCAACCTCAGGAAAACGCTCCAGCTCGGCGCGATCTCCGGCCCCGCGTTCGAGGCCACGCTCGAGACGGCGCGGGGCAGCGGAAAAGTTCGATACCTGCTCACTTCCCAGGGTCTCGAGCTGGCCGGGCTGCCTGGTGAGGCGGCGCGGCGCCTCCCGAACTGACTCGAGCGGTCCACCGCGCCGGCTGTCCCGCGGCCACCCGACTCCGCGCCGGGGGGCGCCGGCGTGTAGAGTTCTGCAACATGCGACGGCGGATCCTCATCGTGGAAGACGACGCGGGCGTTCGCGAGGCGCTCGCCGACGCGATGGAGGACGCCGGCGCCGAGGTGGTCGTCGCGGTCGACGGGCTCGACGCGCTCGAGCTCCTGCGCTCGGGCCCGCGCCCCGCCGTGATCCTCCTCGACCTGCGGCTGCCACGCCTCGGCGGCCAGGAGTTCCTCCGCGAGCTCCGCGCCGACCCGCGCTTCGAGCACATCCCGGTCATCACGATGACCGGGGGCGCCGCGGCGGCGGAGGGCGAGGACATCGTCGCGCGGCTGCACAAGCCGATCGATCTCGACGACCTCCGCGAGATCGTCGAGTCGCTCCTCGACGCCGCGGCCTGAGCCCCCGCGCAGGCTGAACCCGTCCGGCCGCACGCCGGCCGCCGTCCCTCCGGCGCGCCGTGCGACCACTTTCGGGCACGGACCTCCTTCGCGGGATGCCCCGCTCGGCGCCCGCTCCGCACCGTGAGTGCCGGGAGGGGAACACCCGATGATGGCTTCACCTCGTCCGGGACCGGCCGATGGGCCGGCGCCGCGGCTCGGCGCACGCGCGGCGCGGTTCGCCGCGGTCGGGCTGTCCGGGGTCGCCGTGAACCTCGGCATCCTGCACCTGCTCGCCGGGGTCCTCGGGGTGCGAGAGATCCTCTCGTCCGCCCTCGCGATCGAGGGCTCGATCCTGTGGAACTTCCTGCTCCACGACGCGGTCACCTTCCGCGATCGCCGCGGCCTCGCCCGCGCCGGGCGGGGTGGGCGGCTCGTGCGCTACCACGCCGTGTCGGCGGTGGGCGCCGCGGTGCAGCTCGGGACCTTCGTGCTCGCGGCGCTCGCCCTGTCCCGCGCGTCGGGGCGGACCGACCTCGGCGGGTTCAGGTACGCGGCGCAGGCCGCGGGGATCGCCGCCGCGTTCGTGTGGTCGTTCGGCGGGTCGATGCGGTTCGCCTGGGCGACCGGCGACGTCCCCGCGCGCGAGCCGCTCGCGCTCGCGGCGATCCTTCCGCGCGTGCTCTTCGCGGTGCTGCTCGTCCTGCACGCCGTGCCGATCTGGCTCGTCCACTGGTTCCCCACGCAGGACGGGCCGCTCCACGTCGAGAACGTCCTCGCGCTGCTCGGGCGCGACGGCTCGCCGCTGCTGCAGCACTGGTACCTGCCGAACGTCGGGGCGCAGCCGAACTGGCTCACCCAGATCTTCTTCGCGGGGCTCCTTCCGGTCGTCTCGCCGCTCGTCGCCGAGAAGGTCGTCCTCACCGGCTACACGGTCCTCTTCCCGCTCGCGTTCCGGGCGGCGATGCCGCGGGGGACCCGCGGGTGGTGGGCCGCGCTCCTCGCGTTCCCGTTCGTCCACGCGTTCCCCTTCCACATGGGGTTCTGGAACTTCACCTACGGCTTCGCGCTCGCCTTCCTGGCCGCCGGCTTCTACCTCCGAGCCCGGGGCCGCCTCGGGCCGGCGCGGTTCGCGGTCCTCGCGGTCCTCTCGGTCCTGCTCTACCTCGCGCACATGGTGGCGCTCGCCGGCGCCGTCGTCGTCATGGCGGGCGTCCTCGGCTGGCGCGCCCGCCTGTCCTGGCGCCGCGCGCGGCCCTCGCCGGCCCGCCGCGCCCGCGTCGCGCGGGGCTACCTCCTGCGCGCGGCGGCGCTCGCCGCGACCGTGGGCCCGGGGATCGCCCTCGCCCTCGTCTGGATCGCGAACCACCGCGGCCACACGGCGATGCGCATCCCGTTCCTCGAGCTCGCCGCGAAGCTCGGCGTCGGCTACGCCCTCGTGTCGATCGACCGGCGGGAGCTGTACCTCTCCGCGATGCTCATGCTCGCGATGTTCGTCGCCTTCGTGCACCTCCTCCTCGCGCGGAGCGGGCGCGGGCCGCGGCGGTACGCGCACGACGGCTGGCTCGTCGCGGCGGCCGCCTTCGCGCTCCTCTACTTCGCGGTCCCCGACGTGGTCGCGGCGGGCGCGCACGTCTCGGACCGCTTCGCCTGGTTCGCGATGGTCTCCTGCGCCGCCTGGATCGGCGCGGGCACCGCGCCGGCCGCGTCGCTCCGCCGCATCACCGCCGCGTTCGCGGTCCTCGCGGTCGCCGCCCTCGGCGTCCGGTTCCAGAAGCAGCGGGAGCTCTCCGACCTGGTCGAGGAGTACGTCTCCGCGAAGTCGGTGATCGAGGAGGGGCGGGTGATGCTGCCGCTCGCGCTCTCGCCCCACGGCCCTCGCGACGACGCGGGGCTCCGCATCGGGTACCGGGTGAAGCCGTTCCTGCACGCGACCGGCTGGATCGTCGCCGAGAAGGGCGGCGTGGATCTCAAGAACAGCCAGGCCAACACCGACCAGTGCCCGGTCCGCTTCCCGCCGGACCGCAACCCCTTCAAGACGATCGCGGGGTCGCTCGGGCGGATGGAGGGGATGCCGCCGTGCGTGGACCTCTCGGCGGCCACGGCCGACTACGTCCTCGTGTGGGGCGCGACGCGCGAGGAGCTGCGGACGCCGTGCGGCGGCGCGCTCGAGGCCGCGCTCGCGCGCGGCTACGAGCCGATCTTCCTCTCCGAGCCCCGCGGGCTCATCGAGGTCTGGCGGCCGCGGCCGAGGACGGCGCAGCGCTGACGCCGGCCCCGCTGGCCTCCTGGCCCCCTTCGCGGTGCGGGCCTCCTCGGGGGCGTCGTGGTGTCGCGGCCGCGATCTCTCACCGCGGGCCGTTCCGGGGCCACGTCGTGTGGAACGCGGCCCCGCTCCCGTGGTCCGACTCTACCCAGATCCGTCCCCCCGACGCCTCCACGATCGCTCGCGCGACGAGGAGGCCGGTGCCGCCGTGCGTGCGCCGCTCCCTCGGGCGATCCCAGAGCGGCTCCAGCACGGCGCGGCCGCGCTCGGCGGTGAGGCCAGGCCCCTCGTCCTCGACGACGAGGTGGACCCAGGCGCCCTCGGCCCGCGCGCGCACCCGCACCGTCGCGCCGCGAGGGGTCACCCGGGCTGCGTTCGACAGGAGCTCCCGCGCGACGCGCCCGAACGCCGCGGCGTCCGCCAGCGCCACGACGTCGAGGGGGACGTCCAGCGCGAGCGCGAGCCCACGCCGCGGATCCGCCGCGCCCTCCTCGACGGCGCGCCACGCACCCTCGGCCGCGGCCCGGACCGGAACCGCCTCGGGCGAGAGGGTGGCCCGCCCGCTGACGAGCGCCTCCGCCGCCGCGAGGTCCTCGAGGTGCCGCCGCAGGTCGGCGACGGCCGCGCCGATGGCCCCCGCCCG
>JAHWYA010000269.1 GCA_020028115.1 Anaeromyxobacter sp. | reverse complement strand
CGCCGAGCGCGGCGTCCTCGCGGTGGAGGGCGACCACGTCCGCCGCGCAGGCCACACCGCCGCCCGGAGCGGCGGCGGCGGCGCCCTCCTGAAGGACCAGGCGGCGGCCGCGCTCGCCGCGGGCGGCGTCGCGCCGCCGCGCATCGCGGAGCTGCCCGCGATCCTCAAGGCGAGCGAGGCGGACGTGCAGGCGGTCCTGAAGCTCCTCGCCGCCGAGGGGCGCGCGGTCCGGGTCTCGTCGGAGCTCTGGTACGACGCGGCCGCGCTCGCAGGGATCCGCGACCGCCTCGTCGCGTTCCTCCGCGAGCGGAAGGCGATCACCACCCAGGAGTTCAAGGACCTCGTCGGCGCCACCCGCAAGCACGTCATCCCGCTCGCGGAGCACTTCGACCAGGAGCGCGTGACGCTGCGCGTCGGGGAGAAGCGGGTCCTCCGCGGGGGAAAGCCGTGACCGGCCCGGGGCCGCCCGACCCCGCGGAGCGGGCGCCGCTCGACGCCGCCCGGACCATCGCCGACCTGTCGCGGCGGAACGCCCAGCTCGCGGTGCTCGCCCGCGTGGCGGAGCTCGCGGGCGAGGCGACGGAGCTCCCGGCGTTCTTCTCGCGCGCGTCCGACGTGCTCCGGCCGGTGGCCGGCTACGCCGGCCTCGCGCTGTTCGTCGTGGACGAGGGCGCGGGCGAGCTCGTCCGGATCCACTCGGAGGGCGGGACCCCGGCGCTCGTGGCCGGGAGCGAGCGCATGCCGCTCGCGTCGCCGCTCGGGGACGTCGTGCGCGAGCGGATCGCGCGGGTGGCGCCGGTCCCCGTGCCGGGCGCGGCCGGCATCCTCGAGGCGCTCCCCTTCCGCTCGCTCGCGTGGGTGCCGCTCGTCGCCCGCTCCCGCGGCGTGGGCGTCCTCGCCGCCGGGTTCGACGCGGGCACCGAGGCGGCCGCCGCCGCCGTCGACCTCCTCTCCGCCGCGGGCGCCCACTTCGCGAGCGCCATCGAGTCGCACTCCCTGCTCGGCGACCTGCGCCGCCGGGTGGGCGAGCTGACGCTCCTCGTGGACGTCGCGCGCGCCTCGACGCAGCTCGACCCGGTCCTCCTCCTCGAGGGGGCGCTCCGCAGGGTGTGCGCCACGGTGGGCGCGCAGGTCGCCGCCGCCTTCCTGCGCGACGGCGACCGCCTCCTGCTCCTCACGAGCGTCGGGCTCGACCCCGCGTGCGCCGAGGCGCTCGCCCGGATCGGCGCCGCCGAGGGCGCGCCCGGCGAGGCCATCGCGCGGCGCGCCGCCGTCCGGGCGGACGGGACCTCCGCGTTCGGCGCCCGCGTGCCGCACCGCTGCGTGGACGGGCCGGTCATCGCGGTCCCGCTCCTCGCGAAGGCGGACGCCGCCGGCGCGCTCGTGTTCGGGCGCTCCGGGAAGGAGCCCTACTCCGACGGCGACGTCGCGCTCCTGGGCTCGATCGGCGCGCAGCTCGGGATGGCGGTCGACGCCGCGCGGCTCTTCGCCGACGTGCGCCGCCGCCTCTCCGACCTCGAGGCGGTGCACGCCCTCACGCTCCGCGTGTTCGCGAACGCGCCGGGCGACGCCGGCGCGCTCCTGCGCGACGCGTGCCGCGAGCTCACCGGCGCGCTCTCCGCCCGGGCCGCGGCGGTGTTCCTCACCTCCCCCGCGGAGTCGACGCTCCGCCTCGCCGCGTCGGTCGGCCTCCCCGAGAAGCCCGGTGGGCTCGCCGTGGACCTTCGCCTCGACTCCCTCTCGGCGGAGGTGATCCGCACCCGCCAGCCGCTCCAGACCGAGGACATGACCCTCGACCCCCGCTCGCAGCTCTTCGGCCGGGGCGACGTCCCCCACCTCGCGCTCCTCGCCGTCCCGCTCGTCGCGCGCGGCCACGTGCGCGGCGTCGTCTACGTCGGGGACGAGCCCGGCCACCGCTTCGGCGCCGGGGAGATCGCGGTGGCGAACGCGCTCGCGGGCGCGCTCGGGATCGGGGTCGAGAACGCCGAGCTGTACGCGGACCTCCGCCGGAGCTACGCGCAGCTCGCCCGCGCGCAGCAGCAGGTCGTGCAGGGCGAGCGGCTCGCCGCGCTCGGGGAGCTCTCCGCCATCGTCGCGCACGAGGTCCGCAACCCGCTCGGCGTCATCTTCAACTCCCTCGGCTCGCTGCGACGCCTCGTCCGCCCGGCCGGGGACGCGCGCATGCTCTTCGACATCGTCGAGGAGGAGGCGGACCGCCTGAACCGGATCGTCGGCGACCTCCTCGACTTCGCGCGCCCGTCGACGCCGGAGCTCCGACCCGAGCTCCTCGGGCGCGTCGTGGAGGACGCGGTGGGCGCGGCGGTCGCCCAGCAGGCGGGCCGGATCGAGCTCGTCCGCGAGCTCGACCCGGCGCTGCCCCCGGTCGCGATGGACGCGCGGCTCGTCCGGCAGGCGGTGCTCAACGTCGCGGTGAACGCGGTGCAGGCCATGCCGCGCGGCGGCCGGATCACGGTGCGCGCGCGGCGCGAGGGCGACGGCGCGGTGGTCGAGATCGAGGACACCGGCGCCGGCATCCCGGACGAGGTCCGCGAGCGCATCTTCGAGCCGTTCTTCACGACCAAGGCGAGCGGCACCGGCCTCGGGCTCGCGGTCGTCCGGCGGATCGTGGAGGGGCACGGTGGCGAGGTGCGCGTCCGGAGCGTCGCGGGCGCGGGCACGACGTTCACGCTGATCTTCCCGCTCCACCCCGACTCCGGGGCCGTTGAAAACGACCCGGTGATGCGTTGAGATCCCCGCCCGTGACGCTCCCCTCCGCTCCCGGCGGTCCCCCGCCCGAAGACGCCGCAGGCGGTCCGCCCGTCCGCGCGTCCCCCGGCAAGATCCTCGTCGTCGACGACCAGAAGAACATGCGGGCGACGACGGCGATGGTGCTCCGCTCGGCGGGCCACGCGGTGGAGGAGGCGGAGGACGGCGCCGCCGCGCTCCGGCGCATCGGCGGCGAGGCCTTCGACGTCGTCCTGACGGACCTGCGGATGCCCACCGTCGACGGCATGGAGGTGCTGCGCGAGGCGCGGCGGCTCGCCCCCGAGACGCAGGTCATCGTCATGACCGCCTACGGCACCTTCGAGTCGGCGGTCGAGGCGATCCGCCGCGGCGCCTACGACTTCCTCGCGAAGCCGTTCAGGGAGGACGAGCTCCTCCTGCGGGTCTCGAAGGCGCTCGAGAAGCGGCGCCTCGTCGGCGAGGTGAACCTCCTCGCCGGGGAGTTCCGGCGGCGGTACGGCCTCGAGCACATCGTCGGCCGCTCGCCGGCGATGCAGGAGCTGCTCGACCGCGTGGTCCGGATCGCGCCGACCGACGCGACCGTCCTCATCTCCGGCGAGTCGGGGACCGGGAAGGAGCTCGTCGCCCGCGCGCTCCACGTCGCGAGCCGCCGCGGCGAGCGTCCCTTCGTCCCCGTGAACTGCGCCGCGATCACGGAGACCCTCCTCGAGTCGGAGCTCTTCGGCCACGCCAAGGGCTCGTTCACGGGCGCGACCCGCGCCCGCCGCGGCCTCTTCGAGGAGGCGAACGGGGGGACGCTCTTCGTCGACGAGATCGGCGAGACCGCGCCGGGCTTCCAGGCGAAGCTGCTCCGCGCCCTGCAGGAGGGGGAGATCCGCCGCGTCGGCGAGTCGACGCCGGTCCAGGTGGACGTGCGGGTCGTCGCGGCGACGAACCAGGATCTCCGCCGCGCGGTCGCCGAGCGCCGCTTCCGCGAGGACCTCTACTACCGGCTCGCGGTGGTCCCGCTGCGGATCCCCCCGCTCCGCGAGCGGCGCGAGGACGTCGCGCTCCTCGCCGTCCACTTCCTCGAGCGGTTCGCGACCCGGACCGGCGCGACGAAGACGCTCGCGCCCGGGGCGATCGAGCGGCTCTCCGCGCACTACTGGCCCGGGAACGTCCGCGAGCTCGAGAACGTCATCGAGCACGCGGCCGCGCTCGCGCGGGGTCCCGAGATCAGGGCCGAGGACCTCCAGATCGAGGCGCACGCGGGCACCGGCCCCGCCTCGGAGGCGCGCACGCTCGCGGCGGCGGTGGAGGAGGCGGAGCGGAACGCCATCGCGGCCGCGGTCGCGCGCGCCGGCGGCGATCTCTCCCGCGTCGCGCGGGAGCTCGGCGTCTCGAGCACGACGCTCTGGCGCAAGATGAAGCGGCTCGGCCTCGACGCGCGCGCCGCGGGCGGCGCGTTGCAGGACTGAAAGGCCGATTGCAGATCTGCAACGGCCGGGGGCCGGCCCGCTCCACCGGCGGCCAGACGTACCGCCCAACCTGCCGGATTCACTGATCACCGCACCGCGGCACCGGGCCCGGGCGGGTGGCACCGGCATTGCTATTCGTACGGATAGAAGTGCAAAGCC
>JAHWYA010000014.1 GCA_020028115.1 Anaeromyxobacter sp. | reverse complement strand
CGTTCCTCGGCGCGCTCCCCGGCTGGATCACCGGCGGCCGCGGGACGGTCCGCGAGCTGGCGACGATCCAGGACGCGGAGCGGCGGCTCGGCGCCCGCGTCCTCGTCCCCGGCTACTTCCCGGAGCGGCTCGTCTGGCCGCCGAAGGCGATCCACGTCGCCGGCGGCCGGCGCGGATCGGTGCGGCTCGACCTCGGCGCGCGCTCCGGTCCGGACCTCCACATCTTCCAGGCGACGCGCGAGGGCGAGCCCATCGCGCCGGAGCTCCTCGGGCCGCGGACCGTCCTGCGCTCGAGCCGCACCACGGTGGGGAAGCTCCCCGCCACGCTCTCCGACGTGCTCGCCGACGGCACGCTCCACCGCGAGCTCGCCTTCGAGCTGAGCGGCTGGGCCGTCGTGCTGCGCTCGTCGGGCGACGTCGAGGAGCTGTTCCGGATGGCGCGCACCTCGCACCGGCAGGGGGGGCGATGACGAGCGGCCCGGCCCAGCCCACCGGCGCGATCTCGCTCCGCCGCCGCGTCTACCTGCTCATGGGGGTCGGGGTGTTCTTCCCGCTCCTCCTCATGGCCGCGGCCGGCTTCTTCTGGCTCGAGTCGCTCGACGAGCGGGTCACCGGCGCGCGGCTCGGCGCGGTCACGGCGGTCGCTGCCCACTTCGACGGGGAGCTCACGGCGGATCTCGAGGTCCTCCAGCGGCTGTCGGCCACGGTGGGCGCCGTCGGGAAGCTCGACTTAGAGGCCATCGAGCGGGCGGTCCGCGAGGCCCACCACCAGCTCCGCCACCGGGAAGCCGTGTTCGTCGTCGACCGCGACGGGCGGGTGCTCGCGGAGGAGCCGCCGGGCGTCTACACCGAGGGGCCGTCCAGCGCGGCCGCGCTCGTCACCGAGGTCCTCGCGAGCGGCCGGCCGCGCCTGTCCGGCGTCGTCGAGGGGACGCGCGGCGGGATCGTCTACGAGCTCGTCCCGATCCGCGGCTGGCGCGGGGAGGTGGCCGGCGTCGCCGGCGGGACCGTGCGCCCGGAGCGCCGCGACTTCGAGAAGATGCTGCGGTACCTGCCGCGCGGCCCGACCGGGGCGGCGGACCTCGTCGACGGGAGCGGCCTCGTCGTCGCCTCGACCGACCGGCCCCGGGTCGGCCAGAAGGTCGAGTGCGCGAAGCGGATGGTCCAGCTCGCGACCGAGAAGCGCACGGTCGCGGCGCCGTGCGCCGACTGCCACGCGGAGCACGGGGTCGAGCTGCGGCCGGACCAGCACATCACCTTCGCGGCGGTCGGGAGCGCCCCGTGGGGCGTCGTGGTGCGCCAGCCGCGGAGGGAGGCGCTCACGGCCGAGGGCGCGCTCCCGTGGTACGTGGTGCTCGCGCTCCTCGGCGTGCAGTGCGCCGTCGCCGCCGTCTTCGCCTGGGGCGCGGCGCGGAGCGTCACGGCGCCCGTCGCGGTGCTCACCGACCACGCCGAGCGGATCGCCGGGGGCGAGCTCGAGTGGCCGATCCCCGCGCTCGGCTCGGACGAGGTCGGCCGCCTCGGCACCTCGCTCGAGAGGATGCGCCAGAACCTCGCCGCGCTCATCGGCCACGTCGCGCAGGCGAACGCGCAGCTGGAGCAGCGGGTCGAGGAGCGCACCCGGGAGCTCCACGACGCGAACGCCCGCCTGCGCGAGCGCGAGGAGGCCCGCTCGCAGCTCCTGCGCAAGGTGATCACCGCGCAGGAGGACGAGCGGAAGCGCATCGCCCGGGAGCTGCACGACGAGACGACGCAGGGGCTCGCGGTGCTCGCGATGGGGATCGACGCGGCGATGGACGCCTACCGGACCGGCAAGGTGCCGCACCTCGACGAGGTGAAGGCGCTCGCGGTCCGTACGCTCGAGGACGTGCACCGGCTCATCCTCGACCTGCGGCCGTCGGTGCTCGACGACCTCGGGCTCGTGTCCGCGATCCGGTGGTACGCGGAGCGCTCGCTCGAGTCGCGCGGCGTCTCCGTGCGGTGCGAGTTCGGCGAGATGCCGCGCCTGCCGCCCGAGATGGAGACGGCGCTCTTCCGGCTGTGCCAGGAGGCGATGAGCAACGTCGCGCGGCACGCGCAGGCGACGGCGGTGCTCGTGCAGGTCGGGGTCGAGGGCGGGGCCGAGGGGCGCCAGGTGGTGATCGACATCGAGGACGACGGGAGGGGCTTCGACCGCCAGGCGGTCGCCCGGCGCGAGGGGCGCAGGCCCTGGGGGCTCATGGGCATCCGCGAGCGCGCCGAGCTGCTCGGCGGCGACGCCCGGATCGAGTCGGCGCCGGGGCAGGGGACGCGCGTCATGGTGCGGATCCCGGTGCCGCCCGACCCCACGGGCGGCGGCGCGCGAGACGGTGCGGCGGCGGAGGTGACGGCGACATGAGCGGCAAGATCAGGGTCCTCGTGGTGGACGACCACGCGATCCTCCGGGAGGGCGTGCGGGCGCTCCTGCAGCTCCACCCGGACATCGAGGTGGTGGGCGAGGCGCAGGACGGGACGGGCGCCATCGAGGCGGTCGGGAGGCTCGATCCCGACGTCGTGCTCATGGACATCGCGATGCCGGGCCTCGGCGGGATCGAGGCGACGATCGAGCTGAAGAAGCTCGGGCGCCGCGCCAAGGTCCTCATCCTCTCGCAGTACGAGGACCGCGAGTACGTGCGCCGGCTCCTCAAGGCGGGCGTCTCCGGGTACGTCCTCAAGAAGTCCGCCGGCGCCGAGCTCGCGAACGCGATCCGCGCCGTGCACCGCGGGGGCCTCGTGCTCGATCCCGAGGTCGCGCGGACCGCGATGGCCGAGGCCAACCCGGCCGCCGGCGGCGGGGGGGTAGACCCCTACGACGCGCTCACCGATCGCGAGAAGCAGGTGCTGAAGCTCGTCGCCGAGGGGCGCTCGAACAAGGAGGTCGCGGAGGTCCTCGGGATCAGCGTGAAGACCGCCATGAGCCACCGCGAGCACGTGATGGAGAAGCTCGGGGTCCACAACCGGACGGAGCTCGTGCGGTTCGCCCTCAAGCGGGGCGTCATCCGCGTCGACGGCTGAGCCGTCCGAACGTCCGCTCGGTACCGCCGCCCGGCGCGCCGCGAGCGTCCAGCCTGTCGCCCGCCCGGAGCGAGCGCGAGCGCAACGTGCCGTGGGTGGGTGTGGGGATTCACGCATCGCGCATGGCGCGTGGGTGAGAAGCCCCACGCACGGAGCGGAGATCGCGGGCCCGGGCGCTCAGCGATCGCTTACCACCGCGTTTTCCCTCGACGGTTTCGCCGTGGGTCCGTGGGCACGTCACGTGCTTGAGGGACTCGGGTCTAGGCTCGGGGGAAACAAGGGGACCCCGTTGCCGGCTCGGGGCGCGGCCAGTGGGCGGCGCGCCCCGGGCCGCGACGTCATCTCGGCCGACGATTCGCTCGAGGGGACGGGCGCCGGAGGGGGCACGTGCTTCAGGGCGGTTCCACGTTCGCGGCGCTGGTCGGGCTCGGAGCCTGGCTCGTCCTCGCGTTCCTCGGGGCGGTCCGCGCGCTGGGCGAGGGCGGCGGAGACGTCACGCGGGGGTGCCTGCTCGTCGCCATCCCGGTCGCGCTCGCCGCCGCGGCGCGAGCGTTCGCGGCGTACTGGCGAGGCCCGGACATCATCTCGTTCACGCGCTCGGACTCCGAGCCCTGCACGCCGTGCGAGGCGGCCTACGTGCGCGCGCGCGCGTCGATCCGCGGGACCATGGGCGGCGCGGGGTACCTGTACCCGCGGCGGCTCGCGCTGCCGGCGGTCGCCTGGGTCGCCGCGGCGATCGCCGGGATGGGTGCCCTCTCGCAGGCCGTGGACGAGGCGGTCGGAGCATGGCCGGTCTTCGTCACGTTCGTCGCCGCGACGATCGCCGCGTTCGTGCTGCCGGCGCGGCCGTACTACTATCGCGATACCGCCGGCGGCGGCGCCATCGTCAGCCCGCCTCCGGCCGCGCAGCGGCTGAAGCGGAACGCGGCGCTCGCGGCGGCGGTGGCGCGCGGCGAGACGGTGGAGACCGTGACGCCGTCGCCCGCGGATACGCCGCGGCTCGGCGCGTCGGCCGCTCCTCGCGACCCGGCCTGACGCGCCCGCTCAGGGCACGCGGGGGCCGGTGGACACGACCCCGTAGACGGCGACGCCGCCCACGTCGCGCCCGAACGCGCCGGCGGGAGGTGTCGGTCACGCAGGTGAGCGACGTCCTGAAGTTCTGGAGGAACGGCGTCGGCTGGCGCCACTCGACCGCCACGCGGGCGCCGACCGCGGGGAAGACCGCCACCATCGGACGGTCGAAGACGTCGAGGCCGGCGACGACGGACGTCTCCACCGAGGTGTCCCGGTTCGCGGGGCGGGTCACGCCGCCGCCGAGGAGCGCCAGCGTGCGCGCCTCGCTCGACCCCCCGGAGCTGCTCGACGCTCTGCGTGAACACGATCCAGTCCTGGCGCGAGCTCAGCCGGACCGAGAGCCCGCACCCCGCCCCGCCGCGAAGCCGACAAATTCTCGGCAATCGAAAGGGTGCGGGGCCGGGTATGCCCCGGCCCCGCGCCTGCAGCCTCGACCGGCGTCCACTCCGCCGGGCGCGGGATTTCGCTAAGCCCTGGAGGAGCTCCGCCGCCTCGCGATCTCTCGCGCGAGCTCCTCGAGCGCGTCGCCCCGCGCGCTCGGCCCCTTCTCCTCCACGCCGGCGTGCTCGGCCGCCTTGCCGGTGAAGTGCGCCTCGCCGGGGACCCAGCCCGGGCTCATGGTGCCCGCGAGCTCCGTCGCGGTGCGGTGGAAGGCGTTCACGACGAGCGACGCGATCGCGTGGAGCGTGACGGCGAACCCGACGAGGGGGAGGAAGAGGAGGAACGTCGCGCCGAGGAGCGGGACGATCGCGAGGGCCGCCGCGGCCGGGACCTTCATCCAGCGCCCGCGGCCGGGGGGGAGCCGCTCGCCGTCGCGCGCGACGGGGGAGATGCTCCAGCTCGACGGGTTGAGGTAGTAGCCGCTGAGGACCGCGCTGCCGCTCTCGTAGGTGGTCGCCATGGTGTCGCTCCTTTCGTGTAAGGAACATCTCGCAGCCGAGCGGCAATCGGTATTGGGACGAATGCCCAATTCCGCGGGAACGAGTCCGGAGGGAGCGGGCGCGGACACCCGAGCCGCCGTCGGGCGGATTCCCGATGCGCTCGGCCGCCGCACCGGGGACGCGCGGAGAAGGCTGGCGCACCCGGCACCCTGGGTACGTCGCGCGGAAGATCGCCGCGCCGTGGTGCGATCACCGCGTCCGCGGCGATCGAGGCGCGGAGCAGGCGACGCACTCGCCGTGCCCGGGCGCGGCCAGACCGGCGCTGCGTGAAATCACGCAATGGGTGACCTCGCGCAAGTGCGCGCGGGTCCCACTCATCTCCGGGTGCGGACGACCCAGCCGCCCTGCTGGGCATTTCGGCGAAATCCGCGAAGCAAGCGACTTTCCCCTGACGTTACGCGGGCCCGAGGCTTGCACTAAGGGCGTTCGGATTCGTGTATCGGCTGTCGCCGTGACGCGGGACGGGACGGGGAGACGACGTGATGACGCCGAAGAAGTGCTCGAGACCAGGCCGCGCGGGAGTCGTCCGCATCGCGTCGCTCTGCTCCGTCATCGCCCTCGCCTTCGGCGCGACCCCGGCGCTCGCGGCGGTCGCGTACAGGAGCTCCGGCTCGTTCACCGGTAGCGGCAATGCCTGCACCGCGCCGATGCCCGCGGGCGTCGTCGCTGGCGACGTCCTGCTCCTCGTCGTCGAGAGCGAGAACGAGGCGATCTCCCTCTCGACGCCGAACGGCTTCGTCGAGGTGACGAACTCGCCGCAGTTCGCGGGGACCGCGCTGACCGAACCGGCGAACCGGATCGCGGTCTTCTGGAAGCGGGCCGTCGGTGGGGACGCGAGCCCTGTGGCGGCGGATGCCGGCGACCACACCACCTGCCAGCTCCACGCGTTCAGCGGCGCCGTGACGAGCGGCAACCCGTGGGACGTCACCTCCGGGGGGAACGATGCCGGCCTGAACGACGCGACCGCCGTGATCCCGGGGGCGACCACCACGGTCGCGAACACCCTCGTCGTCCTCGTCCAGGGAAACTCGAACAACGGCAACTCGACGGCGAACTGCGGCGCCGCGACGAACGCCGCGCTCGCGGCGATCACCGAGCGCAGCGACAACTCGAGCAACCAGGGGCTCGGCGGTGGTCACTGCCTGATCATCGGGACCAAGGCGACGGCGGGCGCGATCGGCGACACGACCCTGACGCTCTCGGTCAGCAGCTACAAGGGCGCGATGAGCATCGCGCTCAAGCCGGCGATCCTCGTCACGGGCGTCACCGTGAACCCGACATCCGCCACGATCTCGGCGGGCGGCACCCGGACCATCTCGGCGACCGCGCTGCCCGCGAACGCAACGGACCGCAACGTCAACTGGACGACCGGCGCCGGGTGCGACGCGAGCGACGGGGTGAGCCCTGCGTCCACGCTCGGTGACGGCGCGGCGACGACGACCTTCACCGCCGGGACGACCGGCACGTTCCCGCGCACCTGCGCCGTGACCGCGACCGCGGCCGACGGCAGCGGCTTCTCCGCGACGTCGTCGATCACGATCAATCCGATCCTGGTGACGGGCGTCTCGGTGAACCCGACGTCCGCCACGATCTCCGCGGGCGGGACCCGGACGCTCTCGGCGACCGCGAGCCCCGCGGGCGCTACGAACCGCGACGTCAGCTGGACGAAGGGCGCCGGCTGCGACGCGCTCGACTCCGTGAGCCCGGCCTCCACCGTCACCGGCGTCTCGGTGACCCCCGCGACCGCGACCATCCAGGGCGGCGCGACGCAGGCCCTGTCCGCCACCGCGAGCCCCGCAGGCGCGACGAACCGCAACGTGAGCTGGACCAAGATCTCCGGCTGCGACGCGAACGACACGGTGAGCCCGGCCACCACGGCCGGAGACGGCGTCGCGACGACGACGTTCACGGCGTTCGCCGGCGGCACGATCCCGCGCTCCTGCGTCGTGCGCGCGACGGCGGCGGACGGCAGCGGCGTCTTCGGGGAGACGACGATCACCGTGAGCGGCATCGCGGTCAGCGGGGTCGCCATCGCGCCGACGAGCGCGAGCGTGCAGGTGAGCGCCACCCAGCAGTTCACCGCGACGATCTCGCCGGGCGGGGCGACGAACCAGTCCGTCAACTGGAGCGTGCTCGGCGGGGCCGGGTGCGGCACGGTCGGCGCGACCGGCCTGTACACGGCGCCGGCCGCCGTCACGGCGGGGTGCTCCGTCCGGGTCACGACCGTCGACGGCGGGTTCACAGCGGACGCAACGGTCACCTTGACGGCCGGGGCATCCGTCGCCATCGGTGACGCCTCCACCGGAGAGGCGGCGACGACGCTCGTCCCCGGGGCGGCGAAGATCGTCCTCGACGCGTTCACGCTCGCGGCGTCCGTCGGGACCGCGACGCCGGAGAGCATCACGGTGACGATGCCCGGCGGATCCGCCGAGGTGGTCGGCCTCCTCACGGTCGAGAACACGTCCGCCTGCGACCAGGCTTCGCCCTACGGCTGGGTGAACCCCTCGTCCGACACCCCGACGATCACCGTGTCCAGCCTCACCGTCGGCATCTCGGCGGTGCCGCTCTGGATCTGCGTGGCGCCGAAGTCCCACGCGGCCATGCCGCCGCCCCCCGGGACGCAGGTCGCCGTGACCGGCCAGGTCACCGGCGTCGTGGCCACCGGGTTCTCCCAGACGGGCAGCGACACCGTCAGCCCCGCGCGGACGATCGACAACCGCTCTCCGGACGCGCCGTCGGGGCTCGGCGGCTCGGCCGGCGACGGGTACGTCGACCTCACCTGGACGAACCCCGCGGGCAACGCCCAGATCGTCCTGCTCCGCTGGAACGCCGCGACCCCTGGGGTGGAGGTGCCGCAGGAGGGCCGGACGCCCGACTACGCGGTCGGCAACGTCGTGGGCCTCGCGACCGTCGCCTGCGTGGAGGCCGCGCCGGCGTCGTCGTGCCACGACGCGAACGTGCTGAACGGCGCCCAGTACGTCTACAAGGCGTTCTCGCGCGACGCGAACCGGAACTTCTCCGTGGGCGCGCAGGCAGGCCCCTACTCACCGTCCGGGCCGTTCGTGGCGGAGGGCAGCACCACCGCCGGCGCGCCGATGGTCTCGATCGTCAACCCGCTGAGGGGGAGCGTCGTCAGCGGCGAGTTCCGCGTGCAGATCCGCGTGGCGAACGCAGGCGGCGTCGACGCCGTCTCCGGGGTCGCCTACAGCACGAACGACGGCGGGACCTGGGACACGGCCGGCCTCACGAGCACCACCGCCTACGACACCACGACGCTCGGCGTCGTCACCGGCCGCATGTTCGAGGTGCGGCTCACCCCCGCGCCGGGCACCTACACGCTGCGCGCGCGCGCCTCGAACGCGGTGGCCTCGAACGTCGTCTCGAACGGCGTCCCGATCGTCGCGAAGGCCTCGAAGACCGGCGACGGCAACCTCCTCGTCCGCGACAACTCGAGCCAGCTCTGCTCCGACTGCCACGCGCACAAGGGCCACACGAGCGAGTCGACCGAGAGCGCCCGGGGCTCCTGGTCGACCACCTGCCGCGACTGCCACACCCCGCACCGCACGCGGAACGTCGCGCTCGTCGCCGAGCAGATCACCCCGCCGCAGATCACGGCGCAGCAGGGCCCGAAGACGGTGACCTTCTACGGGAAGACCGGGTTCGCGGCGGGCTCCTACGCGAGCGCCGGGCTCGACGGCCCGTGCCAGGTCTGCCACACGCGCACCAAGTTCTACCGGGGCAGCGGAGTCGACGTCCCGGATCCGGCGTTCCCCGCCAGCACCGTCGCGTCCGGCGGCCACAACCCGACCGGCGCCTGCGTCACCTGCCACAAGCACGGGGACGGCCTCGCCGCGAGCTGCTTCGGCTGCCACGGCGACGCGGGCCGCGGGTCCGCCCCTGGCGCCGACGCGCAGCAGGCCGCGGCCCCGCCGCAGGTCGCGACCGGCGCGACCGTGTTCGTCGCGGGCGGCGGCGCGCACCTCGCGCACGTGAACCTGGCCTCCTGGCGCCAGGCGCCGCTCCACTGCGTCGCCTGCCACCCGTCGCCCAACACGCACCAGGGCGACACCGAGGTGTCGTGGAGCCTCCTCGCGACGACCGGGTCGGTCGCGGTGACGCCGCCCGCCGGCGCCCTCGACGGCGCCTGGACGGCCACCCCGAGCTGCACGAACTGGTGCCACGGCGCCGGCCTCGCCGGCGGCGGCGGCACGGCGAAGACCACCCCGCCGCGCTGGACGGACGCGTCCGCGCCGTGCGGGAGCTGCCACGCGAGCCCGCCCCCCCTCGGCGGCGGCGTCGCGAACGTCCATCCCCAGAACACCTCGTGCTCGAGCTGTCACGGCGGCGACTACGCCGAGACGAGCGTCGGCGCCCTCGCGAAGCCGACGCACATCGACGGCACCGTGCAGAAGCCGGAGAACGGCTGCACCGCCTGCCACGGCCTCCTCTCCGGCATCGGCGGCCCCGTCGCGGACAACACGTCGTTCCTGGCGATGCCCGGGTACGAGGACGGGCTCGGCGGCGTCGGCAGCGACACGCGCGGCAGGACGGAGCGGACCGTCGTCCGCGTCGGCGCGCACGACGCGCACGGCAAGGGCCGGTACATCGCCCCGCAGGACTGCGCCGTCTGCCACGGCGGGAAGCCTGCGAGCGGCAACCGCGATCACGCGGACGGCACGATCGCCTTCGGGTACGGGGCGGTCCCGAGCTCGAACGGGGTCGCCACCCAGCCCCCCGCGTTCAACGCCGCCTTCGAGTCGTCGCCGGGGTGCACCAACTACTGCCACTCCACCGGCAAGCCGCTCGGGCTCGCCGCGACGCCGAAGCCCGCGACCTGGACGAGCACGGTCCAGATGACCTGCACGACGTGCCACGAGACGGCGGCGCTCTCGACGCACGCGCACCCGCTGCACGTCGCCACGCAGGGCGTCGGCTGCCAGGCGTGCCACGCGGGCACGACCGACAACGGCTCGTCGATCGTCTCCGGCGGCGGGCTGCACGTGGACTCGCAGAACGACGTCCGGTTCACCGTGACCGACCTCACCTGGTCGGCGTTCTTCTCCGGCGCGAGCCAGTACGAGGCGGATCACACCTGCTCGGCCACCTACTGCCACTCGAACGGCACGTCCCCGAGCTCGCCGTTCGGCGCGCCCGTCGGCGCGGCGCTCGCGTGGAACGCGGGCAGCGGCTCGGCGACCTGCACGTCCTGCCACGGCGGCGCCCAGGGCGCGCCGGTGGTCATCGGCGTCGGCGCCGGCAACGGGACCGCGCGCCACCAGGCGCACGTCGCGAACGCGACCACCCTCGGGGCGAACTACTTCTGCGGTGACTGCCACAAGGCGACGGTGGACGCGGGCACGAACGGTCCGATCACGACGGCGTCGAACCACGTCGATCGCGCGCGGCAGGTCTCGATCGCGAACCGCGGCCCCAAGGCGAGCACGGATCCGGTCGGCGGGAGCTGCACCGCGGTCTACTGCCACTCGTCGGGCCAGGCG
Source organism: Anaeromyxobacter sp. (assembly GCA_020028115.1). GTDB lineage: Bacteria > Myxococcota > Myxococcia > Myxococcales > Anaeromyxobacteraceae > Anaeromyxobacter. Next base: position 8,217 of record JAHWYA010000014.1, on the reverse strand, counting down.
ACGCCGGCCTACGTGGCGGCGACCTGGACCGGCGGCCCCGCGCTGGGCTGCAACGGGTGCCACGGCACCGGAAACGTCACCGGCGCGCCGGACTACCCGCAGCTCGGGCCCGCGGGCGGCGCCGACGCGAACACCCACGGGAAGCACACGTCGTTCGGGACGAACCCGGCGAGCTGCCAGAACTGCCACTACTCCATCGTGAACGCGACGGCGGACGCGCTGTTCGCGACGAGCCACACGAACGGCTACCGCGACGTGCTGATCGCGCCGTCGTTCGACACGAACGGCGCCACGACGAACTACAACCCGGTCTCGAAGACCTGCATGAGCGTGAGCTGCCACGGCATCAAGACGCCGCGCTGGGGCGACACGCTCGGGTGCACGGACTGCCACGGCAAGTCGACGCGCCCGTCGATCTCGGGCGCCGACGCGAACCAGCAGGCCGCGCCGCCGGACGGCGTGAACGGCGAGACGCTGGAGAGCGCTCGCGCGGTCGGCGAGCACGAGAAGCACGTGAACGACAACGCGCTGCGGCAGGATCCGCTCGCGTGCAACGACTGCCACAATGGCGCGTCGCACAACGGCACGCGCGATCTCGGGTGGAGCCAGCTCGCGACCTCGACGTCGCGGACGATCACCTGGAACGGGACGACCTGCGCGAACACGTACTGCCACGCACCGGGCGCGGTGGCGGCGGACATCGGCGGGACGAACCGGACCCCGAGCTGGACGGGCGGGACGACGGCGAGCTGTAACTGGTGCCACGGGAACCCGCCGCCGGTGACGCCGTCGGCGAACGCGAACCACCCGTCGAACACGAACTGCGCGAACTGCCACGGGACGGGCTACACGGGCCCGACGATGGGCGCGGCGGCGAAGGCGACGCACCTGACCGGGAACACGCGGGTCGGAATCGACAAGCCGCAGAACGGCTGCCGCGCGTGCCACGGCCAGCTCGCGGGCGTCGGTGGAGCGGCGGCTAACAACACGGATCCTGCCGCGGCGCCGGGCTACAACGGCGTGGGCGTGGACACGTGGGGCGCCTGGTACGCGGCGTCGGTCGCGGTCGGTGCCCATGACGCGCACGTGCGTCCGAACGGAAGCCTGAACGCGATCCAGCCGCTCGGGTGCGTGAGCTGCCACCCGAACCGCGCGAACGGGAACACCGATCACGCTGACGGCGCGGTGGACATGGCGTGGACGACGCTCGCGTCTTCGACGGCGATCACGGTCGCTCCGGCGGCGGGCCAGATCACGGCGGGGTGGCAGGCAAGCCCGACGTGCACGAACTACTGCCACTCGAACGCGGCGCCGGTGGGCGGCACGCAGACGACGACGCCGCAGCCGAACTGGACGAGCTCGGCGAACATGACGTGCACGAGCTGCCACCAGGTCACGGCGGACAACCCGCTGAACCCCGCGTCGACGAAGCTGTCGCACGGGCACTGGCTGCACATCACGGCGGCGGTCGCGAACGGCGGGTACTTCTACAACTGCTCGCAGTGCCACAACGCGACGGCGACGGGGCAGTCGGACGGCACGGGCCTTTCGATCACGGCGGCGGGACGGGCGAACCACGTCTCCGGCGTGCACACGGTGGTGTTCGACACGGCGATGAACCCCGGGTCGACGAGCTACGCCCAGGGACCGAGCTACACCTGCGCGAACACGTACTGCCACTCGAACGGCACGAACGCGGCGTCTCCGCCGGCGAACACGTCGATCGCGTGGACGGCGACGAAGACCTGCTACAGCTGCCACGGCTTCACGGCGGCGGACCCGGTCGTGGTGGGCTCGAACCTGTCGGGCCAGAAGAACGGCTCGATCACGCACCTGACGCACGTCGCGAACTCGGCGAAGATCGGGACGAACTACCGGTGCGGCGACTGCCACAACACGACGGTCCAGGCGGGCACGGACGGGGTGTTCGTGAGCACCGCGCAGCACGTGGACCGCACGAAGCAGGTGGCGATCTCGGCGCGCGGGACGCGGACGAGCACGAGCCCGGCGGCGGGCAACCCGTTCTGCGCCTCGGTGTACTGCCACTCGTCGGGCCAGGATCCGAACGCGACGGCGCACTACGAGCCGGTGGGCTGGACGTCGGTCTGGCCGGCGAACATGTGCAAGAACTGCCACGGCGCGTTCGTCGCGGGCGACGGCGCGGTGTACGGGTTCGCCTCGCAGTTCGGTGAGCCGAACTACACGAGCGGCGCGGCCGGCAGCGCGACGGCGAACGACCATCAGGAGCACGTGAAGACGAGCGTGGGGGCCTGCGTCAACTGCCACTACAGCATCACGAACGCCACGGCCGACGCGCTGTTCGCGACGAGCCACACGAACGGCGTCCGCGACGTCGTCATCAACCCGTCGTTCGACACGAACGGCGCGACGACGAACTACAACCCGGTCTCGAAGACCTGCATGAACGTGAGCTGCCACGGCACCGCGACGCCGCGGTGGGGCGGCACGGTCAGTTGCCTCGACTGCCACGGCGGGAGCGCGGACGTCGAGTACATCGGCACGACGTTCTGGTCGGACGACCTCGTCGCGATCGTCAGCACGCGCGAGTGGACCTACTCCGGCCACGGCAAGGCGTCCGGCAAGTACGAGTCGGACAACCCGGCGGCGGCGTTCCCGACGAGCCCGACGCCCGGGAAGACGGAGTGCCTCTTCTGCCATGACGACGCGATCGAGCACGAGCTCGCGGGCAACCCGTTCCGCCTGCGCGGCCGCTCGAGGTCGGGCGGCGCGACGTTCGACCCGTACACGTCGGGGACGATGGCGAACTACGCCTGCCTGAACTGCCACGCCACCGGCTCGTTCGGGGTGTTCCCCACGGGCGCCTCGCTGAAGAACGGCACGCTGAAGCCGGACATGGCGCACGGCGGCGCGAAGCACACGCTGCTCACCCAGGGCGGCAACTTCTGCTGGGATTGCCACGATCCGCACGGTGACCGGCCGTCGAACACCAACTCGTCCGGCTACAACGTCTTCATGATCCGCAAGAGCGTGATCGTGAAGGGCGACGGCGTCCACGGGTACCTCGGGACGGCCGGGGCGACAGTGGACGTGGAGTTCTACACGACGACCGCGCCGCAGAACGCGCCGTCGCCGGTGGGCCGCGCCGCCGAGACGACCACTGCCGCGGGCACGACGCACAAGGGCCTGTGCCAGGCGTGCCACGACACGACCGCTGCGCCGAGCCCGGCGACGGCGTGGACCAAGTACTGGGAGAAGGACGGCCGGGACGATCCGGACGGGAACGGCGGCACCGGAGCGTACGCGTCCGGCGTGACCACCGGGGCGCACCACAACACGACGCAGTACTGCATCGACTGCCACCCGCACAACGACAACTTCGCGGGGAACGGCACCTGCCTCGGCTGCCACGGCCAGTCGGCGGACAACGACGACCGGACCGGCACGTTCTGGAGCAACGCCAACCGCGCGGAGTTCAACCTCGCCGAGTGGACCTGGTCGGGCCACGGCAAGACCGGCGTGACGTACGACGTGACGGGCAACCAGCCGGCGAACTTCTCGACGGCGCCGAACCCGGGCGAGTCGGAGTGCCGCTACTGTCACGACGAGACGACCGGCCACAACCCGGGCGCGGCGGGTAATCCGTACCGGCTGCGCGGCGTCTCGACGGGCGGGACGACTGCGGCGTGGAGCACGGCCGCGCCGAACGCGGTGTGCCTCAACTGCCACAGCTCGTCTTCGTCGCCGGGCGTGACGCCGAGCGGCCAGACCAACAAGAAGGCCACCACCTTCGTCGTCGACACGCACTACGGCTCGAAGCACGCGGCGGGGGAGGGCGGCCAGTTCTGCTGGGACTGCCACGACGCCCACGGCGAGCGCATCTCGGGCAGCGGCAACATCCTCATGATCCGGTCGCAGGTGTTCAAGGCGACGGACGGGACGTACGGCATCAACCCGACGCTCGTGAACGTCACGTTCAACCAGATCGCGGCGAGCCCGCCGGCGGTGGGCAAGCTCGTCGAGGCGACGAACGCGACGCGGGTGGGCCTGTGCCAGGCCTGCCACGATCCGTCGAAGGCGGGGACGCAGTCGACGCGCTACTGGCGCTCGAACGGGACGGACGACCCGGACGGCTCGACGGGCGCGGCGGCCTACACGAGCCTTCACGACTCGACCGAGACGAACGCCCAGTTCTGCCTGCGGTGCCACACCCACAGCGCGAAGTTCGAGACCGGCAACTGCGGCGGGTGCCACCTCACGACGGGCAACGACACCGGCGCGTTCAGCGGGACGTTCTGGAAGGACCTGAACCCGTCCCTCATCAGCTCGACGGAGTGGGGCTACTCCGGCCACGGCAAGAAGAGCGGGAACTACGACGGATCGACGAACCCCCCCGCGAACTTCCCGTCGACCCCCACGCCGCTGAAGTCCGAGTGCAAGTTCTGCCACGACGATGCGCTGGCGCACGTCTCCGGCGCGCGCGGTGACACGAACCCCTACCTGCTGCGCGGCGCGGCCGACGCGTCCGGCGTGACCGCGGCGTTCAACGCGACGAGCACGAACTTCGGCAACGACGTCTGCCTCAACTGCCACGGCTCGAGCTCGTCTCCTGGCGTGATGCCCGCGGACCAGGCGACGCCGAAGAAGGCGACGCAGTGGGTCGCCCAGAACCACATGGGCACGAAGCACCAGGGCACCGAGGGCGGCAAGTTCTGCTGGGACTGCCACGATCCGCACGGCGACCGGCCGAGCAACACGACGGCCGCGGGCCAGAACATCCTGATGATCCGCTCGCAGGTGTTCCAGATCACCGACGGCACGTACGGCATCAACCCGACGCTGAAGAACGTCACCTGGAACAGCCGCGCCGGCAGCCCGCCCGCGGTCGGCAAGCTCGTCGAGGCGACCACCGCGACGCGCATCGGCCTGTGCCAGGCGTGCCACGACCCGGCGAAGGGCACCGACGCGACGGTCGGCTCGACCAAGTACTGGCGGTGGAACGGCTCGGACAACGCCGTGTCACCGAGCACCCACAACGCGACCGAGACCGACCCGACGTACTGCATCAAGTGCCACGCCCACAAGGACGACTTCGCGGGCAAGGGTGGCGGCCCCAACTGCTTCGGCTGCCACAGCGGCGGCCAGGGGGGCACGCGCGCCCTGAGCGGTGATTTCACGGGCAAGTCGCACCACGTCCGTACGAACGTCGGCGCGTTCAGCACCACGGGCACGACCGAGGCCGCGGGCTGGGGCACGAACCGCGACTGCGTCGTCTGTCACGCGGAAGGCCAGATCGTCACCGGGCCGTCGGCCGACTGCGCGACGGGCACGTTCCCGACGACCTGCACCAACCCGTCGTACCACGGCAACGGCAAGATCGACCTTCGTGACGTGGACGTCGCCGCCCCGGCGGTGGACGCCTCCTCGGCGACGGCCGCGTTCGTGTACGACAGCAACTTCGTGGCGACCTCCGCTGGGGCGGCCGCAAACTGGTACAGCGGCAACCAGGCCTGGCGCGAGTGGACTTCGGGCGTCGAGGAACCGGGCGGGGTCACGCTGCCCACGAAGGCCGGCCTGGATAGGTTCTGCCTGAACTGCCACGACGCCGACGGCGCGCTGCAGATCTCGAGCTTCCGTGTGTCGACGGAGACCAACCGGGCCTCAACGGACCCGTTCTGGGACGGGGCGGACAACATCAAGAACAACTACGACACGTTCAATCGCTCCAACACGGCCGCCGGCTCGACGACCGTTCCGCCCGCGACGGGCGGCCGGGTGGTGGACATCAAGTCGAAGGTCTCCGGGGCCCCGCCGGCGCAGGGTGCGTTCTCGCGGCACGCGATCCGCGGCCAGTCGACCTCGCGGTACACGAAGTACACGGGGGCGATCTCGTACGGCGCGACCATCTACGACGGCGGCTACTTCGTGCAGAAGGGCGTCTCGGACGCGAACGGTCCGCTCTGGAACGACACGTCCGTGATGGGCTGCGCGGACTGCCACACCGTGGACGGCGCGAACGGGACGGCCGGAAGCGCGCACGGCTCGACCGCGGCCGAGTACCTCCTGAAGGATTCGAGCGGTGGCGCGGCGCTGGGGTCGTACCCGAGCGGCAACTACGTCTGCGCGAGGTGCCACGTCGCCGGCTCGTACAGCACGTCCGGCAGCCACGGCCCGACGAACGGCAGCGACTTCCAGGACGGCTCCGGGCTGACCTACAACGCGAACGTCAGCGGGTCGCGCAAGAACCCGGGCGGCAAGGGAGGCACGGTGTTCGGCCTCGCCTGCTTGAACTGCCACGGCGGCGCGCAGGGTAACGGGAGCGTGTCGACCGACACCAACGGGTTCGGCTGGATCCACGGCACGAGCCAGGTGTTCGGGAACGGCGTCGGCGGCACGCGCAACGCCTACCGGTTCATGAACGGAAGCTCGCTGCGCTTCTACTCGCCGGGCGAGGCGAACCCGGAGAACTGGCAGACGAGCTCGTTCAGCTGCTACACGCTCAGCGGCACGACCGACACGTGGGGCAGCTGCACGCAGCACAGCACCGGCAAGTCGATGGGGGCGGGGTCCAGTCGGGCCCGCGCGCTCAACTACTAGGCGGAGGAGGCCCGCGCGAGCTCCGGATGCGGCGGATGTTCGTCGCTGTGACGCGATGGGCGCTGGTCGGGAGCGCGGTCGCGTTCGCGGCCGCGCTCGCCCTCTTCCGCGCGGGGCGCGTCGCGCTCTCGCCGTCCGCTCTCGCCGCGCTCGGGGGCGCCGTCGCGGCGGCGGCGATCGCCGCGTTCGTCGCGACGCTCGCGACGCTCGCGTCGTCAAAGGGCCGCTGGCGGTCGCGGGTCGCGGAGGCGGCCCTCTATGCCGGGCTCGCCCTCGCCAGCGGGACCGGCCTCGCGAACTGGGCGCTCGGCTACCAGGGCTTCGTCCTGCTCACCGAGGGCGAGGACGTCGCGCTTGCGTCCGGACAGGGGCTGCGGGGCCTTTCCGCGGGGCCGCTCGCGCGGCTCGCGGAGCTCCGGGGCACGCTGCGGCTCGCGAACGTCTCGCTCCGGCCCGCTGGCGACGGCTTCGTGCCGGAGAGCTCGGTCGCCCTGTGGACGGCGGGCGGGCGCGTGGAGGCCCGCGTGACGCCGGATCACGGCGCTGCCGTCGGGCCGCTCGTCCTGTTCCAGGGCGCGTTCGGGTTCGCGCCGCGGCTCGTCGTCAAGCACGACGGAGCGACGGTCCTCGACACGACGGTGCACTTCGAGTCGCGGCGGGTCGGCCCGACCGGCGTGGCGTTCGAGACGGAGCTTCCCCTCGAGGACCACGGCGTAGCCGTCGAGGCCGCCATCGACGTCTCCGGCCTGGACGAGGCCATGAGGGGCCATCCGAAGCTGACCGTCCGCGTTCGCCGAGGGGAGGAGGTCCTCGGCGAGGGAGCGCTGCTGCCGGGCCACGGCGCGACGATGCGCGAGGGTTGGCAGGTCGGGTTCGCCGGGCTGAAGATGTGGTCGGAGATCGACGTCTCTCGGAGGAGCCATCGGAGGACGACGCTCGCCGGAGCGGTCCTGGCGCTCGCCGCGGCGGTGGCATGGGCGATCGCGGCCTGGCGCGGCCGGTGATCGCGCCCGGGAGCCCGGGCCGTTTTCGGCGGGGGGGCGTTCGCGTACGATGGGGACTCGATGCGTAACGCCCTCGTCCTCCCGGCCGCCGTGATCGCGACGGGCCTCGCGCTGCTCGGCCTCGAAGCGGCCAGGGTCGCCCGAGCGCATGGTGTTCGGGGTGAGGCCGTGGGGGAGCCCGCCCGCTCGGAGGCGGCCCGGGCGGTGGAGGTCTTCCTGCAGCTCTCCGCGCACCTCCACGGCTCCGGAGGGGACGACCGGTTCGCCGACGCGATCCCCGCCTCGCCGCTCGTCGTGAACGAGCTCGTGGCAGCGGCATCGTTCGCGCTGCACCGGGGCGAGATCGAGGAGCCCCGCCTCGTCCGGAGCGAGCTTCGGAACCCGACGTGGGCGGGCAGGACCGTGCTGACGCTCGATTCGACGGAGTACTGGGTCGTCCGCGTCAGGGACGCGAAGGGGACCGAGCTCCGGACCCGAGCGGAGGTCGTCGAGGCGAGGTACCACTTACTGCACTCGCGCCGCGAGTGGACGGTGGTCGGCTGGGACCTCCTCGACGGGAGCCGCGGCGAGGCAGCGAGATGACCGTCCGCGGCGCTCATCGCGTCCGCAAGGTCGCGTCGGCCCTGCTCGCGGGCCT
>JAHWYA010000268.1 GCA_020028115.1 Anaeromyxobacter sp. | reverse complement strand
CTCCGCGCGCTGAGCGCCGGGCCCACCGCGCTCGAGTGGTCGGAGCGCGCGGTCGTGTTCGCCCGCTCCGGCGCGCGACACCTCGCCGCAGGCGGCGGGCCGCCCGGCGTCCTCACGGTGACGCTCCTGTCGGATCCCGCCGCTACGCGGCGCGCGCGTGGCGCCGGACGGCGCTGAGCAGGTCGTCGAGCTCGAACGGCTTCTGGAGGTAGCCCGCGGCGTCGACGCCGGGGACCTTGCCGAGCGCCGAGACCACGATCACCGGGATCCGGGAGAGCTCGGGATCGCCGCGCTGGCGGGCGCGGAACTCCCACCCGTTCATGCCCGGCATCATGAGGTCGAGCAGGACGACGACGGGATGGCAGTCGCGGGCCTTCTCGAGCGCCTCGGCGCCGTCGCGGGCGCCTTCGACCTCGTAGCCCTCGTCCGTCAGGAGCTCCGCGATCGCGTCGCGGATGTCCCGCTCGTCGTCGACCACGAGGACGCAGCCAGCCATCGGCTAGTGATACCCACCGCAGGGAGGCCCGGCAAACGCGCAGGGGGGCTTCCGCGGGGCGTACCCGATCGGCAAGTCCAGGGGCGCTCGCCCGCCGCACCGGAGCGGCCGCGTTCAGTTTCCCGCGAACTGCACGCCCTCGAACACGAGCGTAGGCGTGCCCATCGCGGAGTAGCGGTACGGGTCGTTGCCGACGGCCGTGAGCCGCTTCCAGAGCTCGAGCTGGTTCCCGGACACGTTCATCTCCCCGACCGGCTCCGCGAGCGCGCCGCCGCGCACCCGGAAGCCGCGCACGCCGAGGGAGTAGTCGCCGGTCGTCCCGTTCGAGTTCCCGCCGAGGAACCCTGTGACGAGGATGCCGTCGCCCATCGCGCGGAGCAGCTCCGCCTGCGAGCGGTCGCCGAGCCGCCAGGCGAGGTTCGAGGTGCGCGCGGTCGTCGGCGGCCAACCGAGCTTCCGGCCGTAGTAGGTGTCGACGTAGTAGCTGCGGAGGACGCCGCCCTCGAACACGCGGAACTTCCGCGCGGCGAGCCCCTCGCCGTCGTAGAGGCGCGAGCCGAGCCCGCGCACCACGAGCGGATCGTCGGTGAGGTCGAGGAGCGGGCTCCCCACGACCGCGCCGATCTTCCCCTCGAGGAACGACCGCTTCTGCTGGATGGACGCCGCGCCGAGCGGCCCGAGCAGCGCCGCGACCACGCGGCCCGCGGAGCGCGCATCGACGGCCATGGTCAGCACCGCCGAGTCGCCCTTGCGCGAGCCGAGACGGGCGAGCGCCCGCCCGGCCGCCCGCCGGCCGACCGCCGCGGGCGGCTCGACCTGATCGCGGAACCGGCCGCCCGACGCGGCCGACTCCTCCGGGCGGCGGCCGTCCGCGTCCTTCACGGTGACCTCCGCCGAGATCCAGAAGTCCGTTCCCCGGCGGGTCCCCTCGAAGCCGTTCGTCTGGACGAGGGCGCTCTCGGCGCGCGTGTCGGACGCGCCGGTCGTGACCGAGAGGATCCTGTCCGCGCCGGGCACCGACCGCGCGGCGGCCTCGAGCTCCTCCGCGATGCGGCGGCGCGTCGCGGAGTCGAGGGACGCGTGGGAGGGATCCTCGAGCTGGAGGTCGATCGCCGCCTGGCCGGTGTAGAGCGCAGGGTCCGGCAGCATCCGGTGCGGATCTGGCGCGAGCTTGCGGGCGAGGGCGACCGAGTCCTCGACGAACCGATCGAGCGCCTCGGGGCGCAGGTCGCTCGTCGACACGGCGACGTAGCGCCCCTCCACGTAGAGGTCGAGGGCGAGGCCGCGCGTCGTCGCCTCGGAGACCTTCTCGATCTTGCCGTCGCGCCAGGCGACCTCGACGTGGCGTGCCTGCCAGCCGCCGGCGGCGGCCTCCGACGCGCCCTTCTGGAGGGCGAGCTTCGCGGCGGTGCGGGTGGAGTCGAGGAGGGATGGCTGGGTCATAGGGCTTTCTTGCTCACGTCCACGTCCACGTCCACGTCCACGTCTACGTGCCCCGGCCGCCGACCGTCATCGACGACACGCGCACCGTGGGCAGCCCCTGCGAGACGGGGACCGACTGGCCGTCCTTGCCGCAGGTCCAGCCCCCCTCGTCGATCGCGAGGTCGTTCGAGACCATGTCCACGCGCTCCAGCGCCTGCGGGCCGTTGCCGATCACGTTCACGTCCTTCACCGGCCGGGTGAGCTTCCCGTCCTCGATGAGGAACCCGTTCTTCACGTAGAAGGTGAAGTCGCCCGCGCCGATCGCGACCTGGCCGTTCGAGAAGTTGGCGCAGTAGATCCCGCGCTTCACGGACCGGATGATCTCCTCGGTCTCGTGCGGCCCCGGGAGCATGTAGGTCGCGCGCATGCGCGGGAGCGGCGGGTGGCGGTAGCTCTCGCGGCGGCCGTTGCCGGTCGGCGCGACGCCGTAGTGCTTCGCGGAGATCGCGTCGTGCAGGTAGGTCGCGAGGACGCCGTCCTGGACGAGCCGCGTCGTGCCGGCCGCGTTCCCCTCGTCGTCGACGTTGATCGCGCCGCGCGCGCCCGGGGGCGCCGCGTCGTCGACGATGTTCACGAACGGCCTCGCGACCGGCTTGCCGATCTTGTCCGCGTAGATCGAGACGCCCTTGCGGTTGAAGTCCGCCTCCATCCCGTGGCCGATGGCCTCGTGGAGGAGGATGCCGGACGAGCCCGCGGCGAGGACGACCGGCATCTCGCCGGCGGGGGGCGGGCCCGCCTCGAAGAGGATCGTCGTCCGCGTCACCGCCTCGCGCACCACGCGGTCGAGCCGGTCGGGCGAGTAGAACTCGAACCCGGCCCGCCCGGCGACGTTGTAGCCGTTCTGCTCGCGCCGGCCGCCCTGCTCGGCCAGGACCGAGAGGAAGAGGAGCGTCATCGGCTGCTCGTCCTCGACGACGCGGCCGGAGGAGTCGGCGACGAGGATCGCGCCGGACTCGTCGCGCAGGTAGACGTTCACCTTCTTCACCCGCGGGTCGGCCGCGAAGGCGCGCTCGTTCAGGGCGGCGACGAGCGGCAGCTTCTCGTCCGGCCGCACGTCCTCCCAGCGGCGGACGAGCGGGTAGCGGTCGGGGAGCGCGGGCGCGAGGTGGAGGCGGGCGGGGGCCACGCGGGACGGGCCGTCGGCGATGGCCGCGGCGGTGCGCGCGCACTCGAGGAGCGCGGGGAGGCTCAGGTCCTCGGTGTACCCGTAGCCCGTCTGGTCGCCCTTCACGACGCGCACGCCGACGCCCAGCTCGACCGACGCGTGGGCGCGGTTCACCTCGCCGTCCTCGACGCCGACGTCGGACGCGACACGGTGCTGGAAGTAGACGTCCGCGTGGTCGCCGCCGCGCGAGAGGGCCGCGGCGAGCGTCTCCGCGATCAGCGCCTCGGTGACGCCAAACCGCTCGAAGTACCGGATCTGCATCCACCCCTTCTAACCCGGACCGCCACCCCTCGCCCCCGGTCTCCCGATCGACGGCTCGTACGTGCCCCCCCTCAGGGGCCGATCATCCTCCCGTGAGCGAACGCGGGGTAGTGCTAATGATCCGGGGATGCCCAAGGCCCCAGTCAACGGCACCGAGCTGAACTACCGGGACAGCGGAACCTCCAAGGACATCGTGCTCCTGCTGCACGCGTTCCCGCTTCACTCCGGGATGTGGTCCCGCCAGATCGCGGCGCTCGACAAGCGGCACCGCGTCGTCGCCCTCGACTACCGCGGGCTCGGGAAGAGCGGGATGCCGCCCGAGGGGTGGACGCTCGAGCTCCTCGCGCAGGACGTCCGGGAGCTCCTCCTGCACCTCCGCATCGAGCGGGCGGCGGTCGCCGGGCTGTCGATGGGCGGCTACCTCGCCTTCGAGCTCTACCGGCAGCTTCCGGGGCTCTTCCGCGGCCTCGCCCTCTGCGACACGAAGGCGGGCGCGGACACCGACGAGGCCAGCGCGACGCGCGAGAAGTTCGCGAAGACCACCATCGAGCGCGGGCTCGGCTGGGTCGCGGACGAGATGGTCCCGAAGCTCCTCCGGCCCGACCCCGATCCGGCGACCGTGAAGGAGGTCCGCTCGCTCATCACCGACGGCACGCCGGCCGGCGTCGCCGCCGCGCAGCGCGCGATGGCGAAGCGCCCGGACTCGACGCCGACGCTCGCGACGATCACCTGCCCCACCGTCGTCATCGCCGGCGAGGAGGACTCGATGATCCCCCTCGCCGAGGCGGAGAAGATGAAGGTGGGGATCAAGGGCGCGAAGCTCGTCAAGATCCCCCGCGCCGGGCACCTGCCGTGCCTCGAGAACCCGGACGCGTTCAACCGCGCGCTCGCGGCGCTGTTCGACGGGCTGCCGGCGTAGGCGCCGCGCCTACCGCCGCCGGCCCGGAGGCGGCGGCGGAGCGGGCGTCACCGGAGCCGG
>JAHWYA010000267.1 GCA_020028115.1 Anaeromyxobacter sp. | reverse complement strand
TGGCCCGGCGCCGGGGCGACCGCGCCGCGGCCGCTCGCCCGCCGCACCGGAAGCTCCGCCCCGTCGAGGAGCGCGCGCAGCTCGTCCGCGGACCCCGCGCGGCGGGCGCGATCCTTCTCCGTCGCGCGTGCGACGAAGTCGACGAGCTTCGGCCAGGCCGCGAGCTCGGGCGCGACGGACGACAGGCTCGGGACGCGCTCGAACGCGTGGGCGGCCACGAGCGCGCGCAGGTCGGAGGTGTCGAACGGGTGGCGGCCGGTCAGCATCACGAACGCGAGGATCCCGGCGGCGTACAGATCGGCCCGCCGGTCCACCTCGCCGCCCACCGCCTGCTCGGGCGACAGGTACTCGGGCGTCCCGACCACGAGCCCCGCCTGCGTCCGCGTCGCGTCCGCGCGCGGCTCCGACCACTTCGCGATCCCGAAGTCGAGGACCCGCAGCAGCTCGTCCGGCGGGCTCCCGGAGAGCCACAGGTTCTCCGGCTTCAGGTCCCGGTGGACGATCCCCTCCGCGTGGGCGGCGGCGAGCCCGTCGAGGAGCTGCCGGAGCAGCCGCACCGCGCGCGGGGGCGCGAGGCGGCCCTCGCGGTCGAGGACGCCGCGGAGCGCCTCGCCCTCGAGGAGCTCCATGACGAGGTACGGGCGCCCGGCGCCGTCCTCGCCGAAGTCGAGCACCTCGACGACGTGGGGCGAGCGGATCCGGCTCGCGACGCGCGCCTCGCGGCGGAACCGCTCCCGCTCCGGCGGGTTCCGGCAGAGGTCCGCGTGCAGCACCTTCACCGCCGCCTTGCGCCCCACGTGGACGTGCTCGGCGCGGTAGACGGAGCCCATCCCGCCGGTCCCGAGGAGCGTCTCGACCCGCCACCGGCCGTCGAGGATCGCGCCCGGGCGGAGGTCGGCGCCCTCGGCCTCGGCCGCCCCGTGGCGGATCGTCGGGCCGGGCAAGGTGCTCACCCCTGGACCAGCTCGAAGAGCGTCACGGCGAACACGATCGCGACGAGGAGCGCGACGAGGCCGCCGACGCCGAGCATGAGGAGCACGGCGATTCGCGGCAGCGTCCGCTCGGGGAGGGGGGCGTCGAAGGGCAGGCGGAGCTTCACCGCGCCGATTGTAGCGAATGGGGGCGCGGACGTAACTTCGAGTGGTGGGACACGACGCCGCGCGAGGGTTCGACGCCGCCGCCCTCCTGTACGAGCGGTCCCGCCCCGAGTACCCGCCGGAGGCGGTGGGCCTGCTCGTCAGGCTCCTGGCGCTGCGCGCCGGGCGGACGCTCCTCGACCTGGGCGCGGGGACGGGCAAGCTCTCGCGCCTCGTCGCGGCGCGCGGCGCGACGGTGGTCGCGATCGAGCCCGCCGCCGCGATGATCCGGCAGGCGGGCGGGCCCGGGATCCTCGTCGTCCGGGGGCTCGCCGAGATGCACCGCGTGCTTCGCCGCGGCGGCCGGCTCGCGCTGCTGTGGAACCAGCGGGACGACACCGAGCCGTGGGTGGCCGCCCTCTCGGCCATCGTGAACCGCCACGAGGGCGACGCGCCGCGCTACCGGAGCGGCGCGTGGCGGGAGGCGTTCGACGCCTCGCGCGATCTCTTCCGCCCGGTCGAGGAGGCCCACTTCCCGCACGTCCACCGGGTGCCGCCGGACGGCGTCGTCGGCCGGGTCGCCTCGGTGAGCTTCGTCGCCGCGCTGGACGCGCCCGCGCGCGAGGCGGTGCTCGAGGAGGTGCGGGCGCTCCTCGCGAGCCACCCCGCGACGGCGGGGAAGGACGAGCTCGCGCTCGCGTACCGCGCCGATCTCTTCACGTGGGAGCGGATCTAGCCCTCCGCGCCCTCGTCCTCCGGGAAGCCGTCGGCACGCCAGGCGAGCATCCCGCCGGCGAGCTGCACGGCGTCGAAGCCTGCGCGGCGGAGGAGCCGCACCGCGGGGATCGACCGGTGCGCGGTGAGGCAGATCGCGACGACCGGACGGCCGCGCTCGAGCCCGAGCGTCGCGAGCTGGCGCGGCAGCTCCGAGATCGGGACCGAGACGGCGCCTCGGACGTGGCCGCGCCGGAACTCGGCGGCGGTCCTCACGTCGACGACCTGGGGCGGGGACATCGTGGCGAGGTCGCCGGCGAGCTGGCGCGCCCGGATCTCGGGGACCTCGCCGAACGGGAGCCACCAGGGGAGGGCCATCTCGCGATCCTCTCGCAGGTCGCCCCCCGCGTCGAGGTGGCCTATCATCGCGGCGGCATGCTCCGGATCTCCTGGCCGCTCGCGATCCTCCTCGGCGCCTCCATCTTCGTCATCGCGCGCCGCCCCCGGATGCTGCCGTGGGTGCTCGTCGCGTTCACCGTCTGGTTCCTGGTCGAGACGGCGCGCGGCAGGCGCCGCCGCCCCTAGAGAGCGCGTGGTCTGAACCGGCGGACGCCCGTCCCTCCGCCGGCCCGGACGCCGCCCGCCCGCACGGCGCGCGACGTCACGGCGCCGCCGGCACGCGCATCGTAGAGGGGTGCTCGAGGCGGCTCCCATCGAGGATCACGCGGTCGTCGGCGACGGCCGCAGCGCCGCGCTCGTCGATCGCAGCGGCGCGGTGAGCTGGCTCGCGTGGCCGCGCTTCGACTCGCCCGCGCTCTGCGCGGGGATCCTCGACCCGGCGCGGGGCGGCTACCTGCGCGTCGCGCCCGCGGCGCGGGGCGGCTCGGGGCGGGCGTACGTCGAGGGGACGAACGTCCTCGTCACCAGGTTCGAGACCGCGGCCGGCGTGCTCCGCGTGGTCGACTTCATGGCGCTCGCCTCGGAGGCCGAGCTCCGCCGCCGCGCGTTCCCGGAGCACGAGCTCCTGCGGCTCGCGGAGTGCGTCCAGGGCGAGGTCGAGGTCCTCGTGGAGGCGGACCTCCGCCCCGGCTTCGGCGCCGCCGCGCGGGCCCTGCGGGACCGCGGGCCGCTCGGGCTGAGGCTCGAGCGCGAAACCGAGCTCGTGACGCTCCGCGCGACCGTCCCGCTCGCGCTCGGGCCGGACGGGATCGCCCGCGGCCGGGCGACGCTCCGGGACGGCGAGGCGCTCGTCGTGTCCCTCGCCTACGACGCGGAGGCGCCCGCGGTGCTGCCGCCGCTCGAGGAGGCGTACGAGGCGCTCCGGCGGACGACGCGCGCGTGGCGGGAGATCGCCGCCCGGGTGCGCTACGACGGCCCGTGGCGCGACGAGGTCGTGCGGAGCGTCCTCGCGCTGGAGCTCCTCTCGTACCCGCCCACGGGCGCGATCGTCGCCGCGCCCACGACGTCGCTCCCCGAGCGCCTGGGCGGCGAGCTGAACTGGGACTACCGCTTCTGCTGGCTCCGCGACGCGGCGCTCACCGTCCGCGCCCTGTACGGCGTCGGGTGCACCGAGGGGGCGAGCCCCTTCACCGCCTGGCTCCTCCACACGACGCGGCTCACGCGGCCCGCCCTGCGCGTCCTCTACGACGTGTACGGCCGGCCCCCCCGGCGCGAGCGGATCGTGCCGCACCTCGCCGGGCACCGCGGCGCCTGGCCGGTGCGGGAGGGGAACGCCGCCGTCCAGCAGGAGCAGCTCGACGTGTACGGGGAGGTCGTCGACGCGGTCGCCCAGGGGGTGCGGCGCGGCGCCCGTCTCGACCGGGCGACGCAGGCGATGCTCCGCGGCTTCGGCGACGTCGTGTGCGACCGCTGGCTCGTGCCGGACGCGGGGATCTGGGAGCCGCGCGAGCCGCCGCGGCTGCGCACGCACTCGCTCGTCCTCTGCTGGGTCGCCCTGACGCGCCTCCTCGAGCTCCACGCGCGCGGGTCGCTCCCGCGAATCCCCGCCGCGCGCTACGAGCGCGAGCGGGCCGCGATCCGCCGGCTCGTGGACGCCCGCGGCTTCGACCCGCGGCTCGGGAGCTGGGTCGCCCACCTCGACGGGCACGAGGTCGACGCCGCGCTCCTCCTCCTCGGCTGGTACGGCTACGACGATCCCCGCTCCCCGCGGATGCGGGGGACCTGGCGGCTCGTCCGCGAGCGGCTGTCCCCGGCGACCGGGCTCCTCTACCGCTACGAGCCGAGCCGCGCCGCCGGCGAGGGGGCGTTCGGGATCTGCTCCGCGTGGGCGGTCGAGCACCTCGCGCGCGGCGGCGGGTCCCTGGAGGAGGCGGTGGCGTGGCTCGAGGCGCTCCTGTCGCGCGCGAACGACGTGGGGCTCTACGCCGAGGAGCTCGACGCCCGCACCGGCGCGGCGCTCGGGAACTTCCCGCAGGCGTTCACGCACGTCGGCGTCGTGAACGCGGTGCTCTCGGTCGACCGGCGGGTCCGCGCGGAGCGCGGGCGAACGCGGCCGGCCGCGGAGGCGCGGCCGTGACCGTGCTCGCGTGGGCGGTCGCGGGGTTCGGCGCCACCGTGATGCTCACGGTCGTCCTCACCG
>JAHWYA010000266.1 GCA_020028115.1 Anaeromyxobacter sp. | reverse complement strand
CGCGCGGACGACGCTCGCGCCGACGGCGTGGAACGTCTCCTGGGCGTTCGAGTCGCCGCCCGACCCGTGGCCGGTCTACGCGCACGACGAGCCGAATCAGATCGCCGCGTTCACCGCGGACGGCTCGAACGTCTACTTCTACGGCCAGAGCGAGTGGCCGCGCTACGGCACCGCCCTCCACCGCGTGCCGGTCGCGGGCGGGCCGGCGGAGTACGTCGGCATGTACGGGCCGTTCGCGCTCACGGCGGACAGCGCGCTGTTCTTCGAGGAGTCGCTGGACCCGGTGGCGTCGTGGCTCCCCAGGCTCCTGCGCGCCCCTGCCGCGGGCGGCCCCGCGACGGTGCTCGCCGAGAACGTCTCGGGGCAGCTCTGGCTCTCGCCGGATCGCTCCCGCGTCGCGTTCACGGTCCTCGAGCTGCCGGTCGAGACGTCCTGCGGCACGCTCCACGTCGCCTCGTCCTCCGGGCCCGCGCGGCCGGTGCTCCGGCACGCCGGGGAGCAGGTCTGGGCCGGCCCCGCGACGCTGTACGCCTGGTCGTGCCAGAACGTGGCGCCGTTCACCTGGCGCGAGGGCGTGTACCGCGTGAGCGCCCCGTGAGGTCCGCGAGGCGCGCCGGCCCGCCGGCGCGCCTCAGACGACCGTCGCCCCGAAGAGCCGCCCGACCGCGTAGGTGACCCCCGCCGCGAGCGCGGCGAGCCCCGCCATGCGCACGGCGGAGAGGACCACGCTCGTCCCGGAGAGGAAGCCGACGAGCCCGCCGACCCCGGCGAGGACGAGGAACGCGAGCGCGGCGCTCACGCCGGCGGCGACGTTCCCGGTCGCGAGGAGGAACGGCACGAGCGGGACGAAGGCGCCGACCGAGAACATCGCGAACGAGGAGAGCGCGGCGTTCGTCGGCGAGCCGAGGTCCGTCGGGTCGAGGCCGAGCTCCTCGCGCACGAGCGTGTCCGCGGCGCTCTCCGGGTTCTTGAGCAGCTCCGCCGCGGTGCGGCTCGCCTGCTCCGTCGAGAGCCCCTTCTGCTTGAAGATGAGGGCGAGCTCCGCCGCCTCCTCCTCCGGGGCCTCCTCGATCTCGCGCCGCTCCATGTCCACCTGGCGCTGGAGGAGGTCGCGCTGGCTCGCGACGGAGGTGTACTCGCCCGCCGCCATCGAGAAGGCGCCGGCGAGGAGCCCCGCGAACCCGGTCACGACCACGGTCCGCGGCTCCACGCCCGCGCCGGCGACGCCGAGGATGAGGGACAGGTTCGAGACGAGCCCGTCGTTCATCCCGAAGATGGCGGCGCGGATCGAGCCCGCGGCCGACGACGACCGGTGCCAGCGCTCGCGGACGGCGATGATGTCCCGCGCCTCCGTCGGCTGCCCGCGGGTCATGCCGACGAGCGTCTTGCGGTGCTCGCGCTCCTCGTCGGCGATGGGGGCCGCGTCGCCCCCCTGCGCGTCGTACTTGTCGGCGTCGGTCGCCTCGGCCTCGAGCACCATCGGGACGACCGCGGCCGTCCCGAGCCGGTGGGCGAGCCAGATGAGCGCGCGGACGCGGGAGGAGGGGCGGTCGGGGGGGAGCGCCACCCCCTCCTTCTCGAGCTTCTTCGCCCACATGTCCGCGTGGCGGCGCTCGGCCAGGGCGATCTCGCGGAAGGACCGGGCCTTCTCGGGATCCTTCTCGTGCCGGGCGAGCCCCTCGTACAGCGCGGCGCCGTCGCGCTCGTCGACGAGGTTCGCCATCCAGAGGTCGGTGCGGGCGTCCATGCGGTCCGGAATTTAACAGGAACGTGGGCCGCGGCGGGCCGCGACGGCCTCGCCAGGACGGGGCGTCTGGACTATAACTCCGGGCTCTCCGCAGAGGTCTTTCGTGCAGAAGCTCGACACCCGCGACCCCTCCTTCCGCGCCGCCTGGGCGCGGATCTGCGCCCGGGGATCGGACGAGGACGAGGGTCCCGTCCGCGAGGCCGCCCAGCGCATCGTGGCCGACGTGCGCGCCCGCGGCGACGCGGCCCTCCTCGAGTACACCCGCCGGTTCGACGGCTGGGATCCGGGGACGGCGGACGGCATCGTCCTCGGCCCGGACGCCATGCGGGCGGCGTACGCCTCCCTGCCCGCCGGCGGGCGGCGCGCCCTCTCGCTCGCCGCGAAGCGGATCGCCGACTTTCACCGCCGCGAGCGCGACGCCGAGGTCCCGTCGCGGCGCGACGCCATCGGCGCTACGCTCGCCCAGGTCGTCCGCCCGCTCGCCCGGGTCGGGCTCTACGCGCCGGGCGGCACCGCCCGCTACCCGTCCTCCGTCCTCATGACCGCCATCCCGGCGCGCGTCGCGGGGGTCGGCGAGATCGTCGTCTGCTCGCCGGGCGTGCGCGGCACGGGCGAGATGGACCCCTGGACGCTCGCCGCCTGCCACGTCGCCGGCGTGTCGCGCCTGTTCCGGATCGGCGGCGCGCAGGCGGTGGCCGCGCTCGCGTACGGCACGGCGACGGTGCCGGCGGTCGACAAGATCTGCGGCCCCGGGAACGCCTACGTCGCCGCGGCGAAGCGGCTCGTCTTCGGGCAGGTCGACATCGACATGATCGCCGGGCCGAGCGAGATCCTCGTCCTCGCCGACGGCAAGGCCGATCCCGCCGAGGTCGCGGCGGACCTGCTCGCGCAGGCGGAGCACGATCCGCGCGCGGTCTCCGTGCTCGTGACGCCGTCCGCGGACGTCGCCGGCCGGACGGTCGAGGAGGTCGAGCGGCAGCTCGCGGACCTGCCCCGCCGCGAGATCGCCGGCGCGTCCATCCGCGACCGCGGCGCGATCGTCGTCTCGAAGGACCTCGCCGAGGCGGTGCGGCTCGCGGACGAGTTCGCCCCCGAGCATCTCGCGCTCCACGCGAGGAGCGCCGCGGCGCTCGTCCGCAAGATCTCCCGCGCGGGCGCGGTCTTCGTCGGCACCTCGACGCCGGAGGCGGTGGGCGACTACCTCGCCGGCCCCTCGCACGTCCTCCCGACGGCGGGCACGGCGCGCTTCGCCTCGCCGCTGTCCGTGGCCACCTTCCGCCGCCGCATGAGCGTGCTCGACCTCACGCCCGCCGCGCTCGCCGCGGTCGCGCCCGCGGTCGAGACGCTCGCGAAGGCGGAGGGGCTCGAGGGGCACTGGCGCGCGGTCGCGGTCCGGGTCGCCAAGACGCCGGCCAAGGCGCGCGTGCGGCGCGCAGCGCGGGCTCCGCGCCCGAGGAGGCGCCGATGAAGCCGGCGGTGAAGGTGCGCGGCGCCCGGCAGGGCCGGGTCGCGCGGAGAACGAAGGAGACGGACATCGAGGTGGCGCTCCGCCTCGAGCCGGGCGAGGCGCGGATCGCGACCGGCCTGCCGTTCTTCGACCACATGCTCGAGCAGATCTCGCGGCACGGCGGGATGGCGCTCACGGTCCGCGCGAAGGGGGACCTCGAGGTCGACGCCCACCACACCGTGGAGGACGTCGGCATCGGCCTCGGCGAGGCGCTGAAGCAGGCGGTCGCGGACAAGACCGGCCTCGCGCGCTACGGCCACGCGGTGGTCCCGCTCGACGAGGCGCTCGTCGAGGCGGTGGTGGACCTGTCGGGCCGGCCGCACCTCACCTTCAACGCGAAGCTCCCCTCCGGGAAGAAGTTCATCGGCGCCTACGACGTGGACCTCACGCAGGACTTCCTGCAGGCGGTCGTGAACCACGCGCGCATCTGCCTGCACGTGAACGTCCGCTACGGCCGGAACCTGCACCACGTCGTCGAGGCGATCTTCAAGGCGACCGCGCGCGCGCTGCGCGCGGCGACCTCGCGCGAGGCGGGCGCGGGCGTGCCGAGCACGAAGGGGACGCTGTGACGAAGGCCCCGGGCACGATCGCTCTGGTCGACTACGGGGCGGGGAACCTCCGGTCGGTCGAGAACGCGCTCCGCGCGGTCGGGGCCGCGGTGGTCGTCACGCACGACGCGGACGAGGTCCGGCGCGCGGACCGCGTCGTCGTCCCGGGCCAGGGCTCCATGCCGGCCTGCGCCGAGGCGATGCGGAAGAGCGGCGTCGCCGACGCCCTCGTCGAGACCATCCGCCGCGGGACGCCGGTGCTCGGGATCTGCGTCGGCCTCCAGATCCTGTTCGAGGAGGGCGAGGAGGGCGGCGGCTCGAAGGGGCTCGGGCTCCTCCCGGGCCGGATCGCGAAGCTGCCGACGGGCCAGAAGCTCCCGCACATCGGCTGGTCGCCGCTCCGCGCGACGCCGTCGTGCCCGCCGCTCTTCCGGCCGCTCGACGGCGAGTACGCCTACTTCGCCCACTCGTTCGCCGCCCCCGCGGACGTGCCGGGGGCCGCCCTCACCACCACGCACGGCGTCGCCTACTGCGCCGCGCTCGCGCGCGAGAACCTCTTCGCGGTCCAGTTCCACCCCGAGAAGAGCCAGAAG
>JAHWYA010000265.1 GCA_020028115.1 Anaeromyxobacter sp. | reverse complement strand
CTCCCGCCGCGCAGGACACACCGCCGTTACCCGAGAGTGGTGAAACTCAAGATGAGCAACTACGATCGCAAGCGCCCGGTCGCTAAGTGACTGGCATTGCGCTTAGACGGGCGGGCGGGTCACCCAGGGGCTCCCCGCGAGCGCGTACCGCCACGGCTTCTCCGCCCAGGAGCCCGCGTACCGGACGTTCACGCGCGGGCCCCGCACGATCGGCTCGGCGGGGCGGGGCGCGTCCTCGATGAAGAGGTCGTCGCCGAGGAGGTCCCGGCCGTCGTCGTGCTCGCGGCGGATCGCGAGCGCCCGGCAGAGGTTGCCCGGGCCGCGCGTCGAGTGGAGGCAGCCCTCGACCGGCTCGCCGGCGCGGAGCAGCACCGCGGCGGGGAAGCCGGCCGCTCCGGTCACCACGTTCATGCAGTGGCTCCGGCCGTAGATGAGGTAGACGTACGCGACGCCCGGCCCGCCGAACATCACGGCCGCGCGCCGCGTCGGCCCGAACCGCGCGTGCGACGCGAGGTCCCCCGGTCCGTGGTAGGCCTCGGTCTCGACGATGCGCGCGGCGCGGCGCACGCCGCCGTCGACGTGGACGAGGATCTTCCCGAGCAGGTCCCGGGCGACGATCCGGGTGTCGCGTTCGTAGAAGTGCCTGGGGAGCTTCATCGTGGTCGTGGTCGTGGTCTTGGACGTGGTCGTGGTCGCGAGCGCGTCCGGATCGGGTCCAGCCAGGCTCCCGTCCACGTCCACGTCCACGTTTCCCTAGCCCTTCACCGTCTCCCTCCACACCGCCGCCCCCACGAACACCTCGAGGAGCGGCGCGTCGACCTGCCCGCGCTTCGCCTCGTCCCGCAGGATGTCGAGCGCCTTCTCCGCCGGCATCGCCTTCTTGTAGGGCCGGTCGCTCGCGGTGAGCGCGTCGTAGATGTCGGAGATGGTCATCATCCGCGTCTCGATCGCGATCTCCGGGCCAGGCACGCCGCGGGGGTAGCCGCGCCCGTCGAGCTTCTCGTGGTGCCCGTGCGCGATCTCCGGGATCCGCCGGAGCGTGCGCGTCCACGGGATCTCGGAGAGGAACCGGAACGTGTGCGTGACGTGCCCCTCGATCTCCCTGCGCTCGGCGTCGGAGAGCGAGCCCTTCGGGATGGACAGGCTGGAGAGCTCGACCGGCGTGAGGAGCGGGCGCGCCTCGCCGCGGAGGTCCGTGAACGTGCGGGCCGCCGCGTCGCGGAGCCGCGCGGACGCCTCGGCGGGGAGGACCGTCGGCCGGTTCGACGCGACGACGACGTCCCAGAGCGCGTCCAGCTCGCGCGCCTGCTCGGCGAGCGCGGCCTCCGCGCGCCCCTCGAGCCGCGCGCGGAGCCGGGCGTTCTCGAGCGTCGCGCGCGCGAGGTCGAAGCGCGCGCGGACGAGCTCGAGCTCGTGCGGGTGGAGCTTGTCCGCCTTCACGAGGACGTGCTCGCGCACGCCGACCTTGCCGAAGTCGTGGAGGAGCGCCGCGTACCGCAGCTGCTGGAGCGCGGCGGCGTCGAACGAGACGCCTCGCCAGGCCGGCGGCGGCGCCTTCTCGACCGCGCGGGCGAGGCCGCACGTGAGCACGGCGACGCGGCCGGAGTGGCCGGCCGTCGTCGGATCGCGCTGCTCGATCGCGACGACCGACGCCTGCACGAACCCCTCGAACAGCCGCTCGATCTCGGCGTTCAGGACGGCGTTCTCGATCGCCGACGCGGCGGGACCGGCGAGCGCGCCGAGCAGCTCCTCGTCCTCCGCCGTGAACGCGCCGTCCCTGCGGTTCAGCGCCTGGAGCACCCCGACCACCTCCCCCTTCGTGTTGCGCATGGGGACGGTGAGGATGTTCCGCGTCCGGTACCCGCTCGCGCGGTCGACGTCGGGGTTGAACCGTGCGTCCGAGTACGCGTCGTCGATCCGGATGGTCTCGCCGGTCGCCGCGACCGCCCCGGCGATCCCGGCGCCGAGCGGGATCCGGATCTCGCCCGAGCCGTGGGCGACCTTGCTCCACAGCTCGCCCCGCTCGCGGTCGGCGATGAAGATCGTGCAGCGGTCCGCCTCCGCCACCTTGGCCGCCTCGTCCACGACGAGCCCGAGCAACCGGTCGAGCCGACGCTCCGCCGTCATCGCCTTCGCGACGTCGAGGATCGACTGGAGCTTCTCGAGCCGGCGCCTCAGGGTCGCGTCCGTCATTCGACGGACGGTAGCAAGGCCGCGCGGCGCTGGGCAAACGCCCGGGTGAGCGGCCGCCCCGCGAAGCCTGTGGACGGACCGCCGCGCGCGGCGTTAGGAACGGGGGACATGCGCCGCGCCAAGATCGTCGCCACCGTCGGCCCCGCCTGCTCGGAGGCCGGGACCCTCGAGAAGCTCGTCGCGCAGGGGCTCGACGTGGCGCGGCTCAACTTCTCGCACGGCCGCCACGAGGACCACGCGCAGGTCCTCGACCGCCTCCGCGCCGCGTCCCGTCACCTCGGGAAGGCGGTCGCGGTGCTCCAGGACCTCCAGGGCCCGAAGATCCGGACCGGGCCGCTCAAGGCGGGGCGCGCCGGCGTCCCGCTCGCGTCCGGCGCGGAGCTCGTGATCACGACGGAGGGCGAGCTGGCGGGGGACGAGCGGCTCGTCTCGACGACGTATCCGCACCTCGCGGAGGACGTGCGCCCCGGCGATCGCCTGCTCATCGACGACGGGCTCATCGAGCTGCGGGTCCTCGCGACGGACGGCGTCCGCGTCCGCGCCGAGGTGGTCGAGGGCGGCGTGCTCGGCGAGAACAAGGGGATCAACCTCCCCGGCGTCGCGCTGCGCACCGAGGCCATGTCCGACAAGGACCGGGACGACCTCGCGTTCGGGATCTCGCACGGCGTCGACTACGTCGCGCTCTCGTTCGTGCGGAGCGCCGAGGACATCGCCCTCTGCCGCTCCGAGATGGAGCGCGCCGGGCGCGTCGTGCCGATCATCGCGAAGATCGAGAAGCCCGAGGCGCTCGAGCGGCTCGACGCGATCATCGCCGCCGCGGACGGCGTGATGGTCGCGCGCGGGGACCTCGGGGTCGAGATCCTCCCGGAGCGCGTGCCGGTCCTCCAGAAGGAGATCTGCCGGAAGGGGAACGCCGCGGGCAAGCCGGTCATCATCGCCACGCAGATGCTGAACTCGATGATCGAGCACCCGCGCCCCACCCGCGCCGAGGCCTCCGACGTCGCCAACGCGATCTGGGACGGCGCGGACGCGGTCATGCTGTCCGGCGAGACCGCGAGCGGCCGCTACCCGCTCGCGGCCGTGCAGATGATGGACCGGATCGTCCGGGAGGCGGAGGCGGCGGTGCGGCCGCACGAGATCCACATCGGCGTCGGCGGCATCGGCGGCGCCGCGGCCCGGTCCGCGCCGACGAACGAGGTCATCTCGGCCGCCGCCTGCGACGCGGCGGCGGTCTCCGGCGCCGTCGCGATCTGCTGCTTCACGCTGCGGGGCGAGACCGCGCGGCAGCTCGCGCGCTACCGGCCCGCCATGCCGGTGGTCGCCTTCTCCCCGGACCAGTCGATCCGGCGCCGCCTCGCGCTGTACTGGGGGGTCGTCGCGAAGGTGATGGAGCCCGTGAAGAACGCGGACCTGATGGTCGAGCTCGTCGCGGAGCGGCTCGTGCAGGACGGCGTCGCGAAGCCGGGCGACCGCGTCGTCCTCGTGCACGGCTCGCCCCTCGGCGTCCCCGGCCGGACGAACTCGATCCGGCTCCACGAGGTCGCGCAGCCCGGCGAGCGCGATCCCGGGCAGCGATACCGCGTCCCGATCTGAGACCGAGACTCTGAAGGCTCCCGAACGGGGGAGGCGTACCGCCGCAGTTGACCGTGAGCCTGCGTGGAAGGACGCTTCGTCGGGGCCCCCAAAGGTGCCGACGACGCTCCGCGCCCGGCTCATCGCCGCGACCGCCCTGCTCCTCGCGGCCGTCTCCGGGCTCCTCGTCGCGGTGCTCCCGAACCCACAACTGATTGGCGGCGGTAGCCAGCCGGGGCGGTAGGCGCCCGCGGTTTCGCGGGGATGTGCGCGGCGCGCCCGTCAGGGCGCGACGTGCACAAATTCGCACCCCCATCTCCACTCAGGGTACGAAACAGGTGCGGCGGCGATCCTGAACGATCGCCGCCGCGGGTGCTGCTGGCTTGGGAGCCTGGCACTGCAAACAACCCCGAGATCGTACGCGAGGAGATCGATGAGGGAAAGAGCGGTGAGGAGGATGGCCGGGCTGCTCCGGGCGCGGCTGCCGGAGCTGGACCTGGAGGGGGTGCCCGACCCGCGGGCGCGGGAGGGCCGCTGGTCGCTCGGGCAGATCCTCCGCGCGACGCTCGTTGGGCTCATGGCGGGGTGTCGCAGCCTGTCGGAGATGGAGCAGATGACGGCGAGCCTTGCC
>JAHWYA010000264.1 GCA_020028115.1 Anaeromyxobacter sp. | reverse complement strand
TCGGCTGCGGCACCGGCGAGAACGCGCTCCACCTCGCGTCGCTCGGACGGCGCGTCGTCGGCATCGACGCGTCGCCGACCGCGATCGCGCGGGCGCGGGAGAAGGCGGCGGCTCGAGCGCTGCCGGCGGAGTTCCTCGTGGCCGACGCCCTCGACCTCGCCCGGCTGCGCCGGCGCTTCGAGACCGCGATCGACTGCGGGCTGTTCCACACCTTCGAGCCGGAGCAGCGGCGCCCCTACGCGAGCTCGCTGTGCGAGGTGCTCTCCCCCGGCGCGACGCTGCACCTCCTCTGCTTCTCCGACGAGGAGCCGCCCGGCCCCGGGCCGCGGCGCATCGCCCAGCACGAGCTCGGCGACGCGTTCCGCGGGATCTTCGTGACCACCCGGATCCGGCCGGGGCGGTTCGAGACGACGGACCCGGCGTGGCGCCCGCACGCGTGGGTGGCGACGCTGACGAGGATCTGACGGGCAACGTGGACGTGGACGTGGGCGTCGACGTGGACGTGGACGTGGACGTGGACGTGGACGTGGACGTGAGCTGAAACCACGGGGTCGAGCTCGCGTCCACGACCACGACCACGACCAGGTTCACCGTCAGAACGGCACCAGGTCGACCCGGTCCCCCGGCTTCGCCGCGAGCAGCTTCCGGGCCGCGGCCGGGATCCGCACGCGGTCGCCCTCGTGGCGGACCTCGCAGCGGACGGCGCGGAATCGGTCGGGGCCCTCGCGCGGCTCCACCGCGACGAGGGCCTCGGCGCCTCCGGCCGCGAGCGGCTCCGGCGCGAGCCGCGCCCTGCGGTGGGCGCGCACGAGGCTCACCTCCGCGAGGTTCGCCTCGTAGTGCGGGCCGCCGTCGAACGGATCGATGCGCGACACGTACCGGAAGCCGATCGTCCCGAGGAGGTGGCGGACGGGCTCGGTCGCCGGCCCGACCTCCCCGAGGTGGCGGCGGACGCCGGGAGGAAACAGGGTCGCGTAGACGTCCACCGGCGGGAAGAGCTGCTGGATGAACTCCTTGTTCTCGCGGGAGAGCCGGTCCGCCGCGCGGTAGTCGAGCCCGGTGAAGCGCCGGCCGAACGCCTCCCAGAAGCGGCTGCGCCCGTCGCGCGTGAGCGGCGGCATGAGCTCGGCGAGGACCGTCTCCCGGAACCGCTCCCGGTGCATGGCCATGTAGAGGAACCGGACGAAGGCGAGCTGCTTGCCCGGCCGCTCCGGCGCGCCGCGCGCGCCCGGCTCGACCACGAGGCCGCCGATCTCGGTCGGCCCGTCGAAGTGGAACCCGAGCGAGAGGACGACGTGGCGGAAGTGGCGATCGAGCGAGGAGGAGTAGTGCTCGCGCTCCGACACGTCGAAGAAGGTGCAGGGCGACTCGCGCGTCCCGTGCTGCGCGATCACGAGCGAGGTCCCGACGACTCGCCCGCGTTTCTCGGCGACGAACACGTACTCGCGCCGGAGCGGGTCGCGGATCCGCCCGGCGAAGCTGCGCGCCGACAGGTCGACGATCCGGGCGAGCGCGTCCTCGTCGTGCGGGAGGTTCACCGTGTCGAGGACGCGGGCGAGCCGCGCGAGGCGCGGCAGGTCGGAGGGCCGGGCGTCGCGCAGGAGCAGCACGAGCCGTCCGTAGCGCGCCGGGCGCGGCCTGTCACGGCCGGCGCGGGCGGTCCCGCCCGGGACGGGAAGCCGGAGCGAGCGGGGGGTCCGGGGGGCGCGAGCGGAGCGAAGCGAGGCGAGTGTCCCCCGCCACGGATGGTCGCGCTGGGGCAGCCGGATGAGGCTGCCCCGGAGCGAGCGGGGGGTCCGGGGGGGCGCGAGCGGAGCGAAGCGAGGCGAGTGTCCCCCCGCCACAATGGTTGAAGCCGCGCCCGGCGCGTGCCATGAGAGGCGCGTGCGCGCCGTCGTGCAGCGGGTCTCCCGCGCGGAGGTCAGGGTCGAGGGTCGCCCGACCGGCGCGATCGGGCGCGGCCTGGCGGTCCTGCTCGGGGTGGCGCGCGAGGACGGCGAGCAGGACGCGCGCGCCCTCGCGGACAAGGTCGCCGCCCTGCGGATCTTCGAGGACGGCGCGGGCAAGATGAACCTCGCGGTCGCCGAGGTGGGCGGCGGGGTCCTCGTCGTCTCCCAGTTCACGCTCCTCGGCGACGCCCGCAAGGGCAACCGGCCCGGCTTCGTCGACGCCGCGCCGCCCGAGGCGGCGAACGCGCTGTACGAGCGGTTCTGCGCGCTGCTGCGGGAGAAGGGGCTGCACGTCGGCGCGGGGGTGTTCCGCGCGACCATGGAGGTCGAGCTCGTGAACGACGGCCCCGTCACGATCCTGCTCGACTCGAGGAAGCTCTTCTGACGGACGACGGCGCCCGCGCGGGCGCGAGCGGAGGTGGAGCGATGCCGGACTGCCTGTTCTGCCAGATCGTGGAGGGGAAGATCCCCGCGAAGAAGGTGTACGAGGACGATGACGTCGTCGCCTTCGACGACATCCAGCCGCAGGCGCCCGTCCACGTGCTCGTCATCCCGAAGAAGCACGTCGCGACGCTGAACGACCTCTCGCCGCAGGACGACGCGGTCGCGGGCAAGCTCTTCCGCGTGGCGGCCCAGCTCGCGAAGCAGCGCGGGATCGCGGACCGCGGCTGGCGCGCGACGGTGAACGTCAATCGAGACGCTCACCAGCTCGTGTTCCACGTGCACCTGCACCTCATGGGCGGACGCCCGTTCGGCTGGCCACCGGGCTGAGAGCCCGGCGAGCGCAGGGGCAGCCGGATGGGGCTGCCCGGGACATTTCCCGCCAAAGAAGTTGCAAATCCTGCCATCCTGACGCGCCTCGGCCCGAACGAGGCCGCGGTCGTGACGCGAACAGGTCACGGCGCAGAAAATTCTGCGCTTGTGCTTGAGCGCTCGGCCGTTCTTTGCGACGATTCCGCGCACCTTCTGCGGCGCGAGGTCTTTTTGGCCCTGCTCGAAGCAACCGGGATCATCCTCTCTTTCCGTGGCGTGAACGCCCTCTCCGACGTGAGCATCTCCGTCGACGCGGGGACGATCCACGCCATCGTCGGGCCGAACGGCGCCGGGAAGACGAGCCTCCTCAACTGCATCTCCGGCGTCTACAAGCCGCAGCGAGGCAAGGTCCAGTTCGACGGGAAGGACATCTCGCGGCTCGGGCCGTCGGAGCGGACCGCGCTCGGCATCGCCCGCACGTTCCAGAACATCGCGCTCTTCCGCGGCATGACGGTGCTCGACAACCTCCTCATCGGCCGCCACCTCCACCAGAAGATCGGGGTGCTGGGCGGCGGGATCTACGTCGGGCCCGGCCAGCGCGAGGAGATCGCCCACCGCGAGGTGGTCGAGGACGTCATCGACTTCCTCGAGATCCAGCACATCCGCAAGAAGGTGGTCGGCACGCTCGCCTACGGCCTGCAGAAGCGCGTCGAGCTCGCGCGCGCCCTCGCGCTCGAGCCGAAGCTCCTCCTCCTCGACGAGCCGATGGCGGGCATGAACGCCGAGGAGAAGGAGGACATGGCCCGCTTCGTCCTCGAGATCCACGAGGAGCGCGGCACGACCATGGTGATGATCGAGCACGACATGGGCGTCGTCATGGAGCTCTCGAACCGGATCACGGTCCTGAACTTCGGCGAGCGGATCGCCGTCGGGCCGCCGGAGGAGATCCAGCGGAACCGCGAGGTGCAGGACGCCTACCTCGGCGTCCAGCACGACCTGGAGGTCGACCGATGAGCGGCCTCGAGGCGCTGGGCGGCGACGACACCTTCCCGAAGCTCCTCGCGCGCAACGCGAGGACGATCGGGGACCGCGTCGCCATGCGGGAGAAGGAGTACGGCATCTGGCAGTCCTACACCTGGCGCGAGTACCACGAGCACGTGCGGGACTTCTCGCTCGGGCTCGTCGCGCTCGGCCTGAAGCCGGGCGACAAGGTCGCGGTGATCGGCGACAACCGGCCGGAGTGGGTCTGGACCGAGGTCGCGGCGCAGGCGGCCGGGGCCGCGTCCGTCGGCCTCTACCAAGACTCGAACGTCGCCGAGGTCTCGTTCGTCATCGACCACTGCGACGCGTCCATCATCGTCGCCGAGGACCAGGAGCAGGTCGACAAGATCCTCGACATGCTCGACAAGCTCCCGAAGGTCCGCCACGTCGTCTACACGGACCCGCGCGGCCTGCGGAAGTACGAGCACCCCGCGCTCCTCCCGTTCGAGGCGGTCGAGGAGAGGGGGCGCGCCCTGGCGCGCGAGCGCCCCGGCCTCTGGGAGGAGAACGTCGCCCGCGGCACGGCCGACGACATCGCGATCGTCTGCTACACCTCCGGCACCACCGGGAACCCGAAGGGCGCGATGCTGTCCTTCCGCAACCTCCTCACGATGGCGCTCGCCCTCGACGTGGTGGACGTGAAGAAGGCGGACGAC
>JAHWYA010000263.1 GCA_020028115.1 Anaeromyxobacter sp. | reverse complement strand
ACGGCGGCTTCTTCGTGCTCGACGCGAAGCGCGTTTGGGACTACCTCGGCACGAGCGCGGCGACGATTCTGGAGCGCGAGCCGCTCCAGCACCTCGCGCGCGATCGCCAGCTCGTCGCCTACCCGCACACCGGCTTCTGGCAGCCAATGGACACCGCCCGCGAGTACGGGCTCCTGAACGAGCTGTGGGCATCGGGCCAGGCGCCCTGGAAGACCTGGTGATGAACGCGCCGATCGCGGCGGAGCTGCGCCGCGCCTACGCCGGGAAGCGGGTCCTCCTCACCGGCCACACCGGCTTCAAGGGGAGCTGGCTCGCGCTCTGGCTCCGGGAGCTCGGCGCCAACGTGACCGGGTACGCGCTCGCGCCCGATCCGATGCCCTCGCTGCACCTCGCGGCCGCGGTGGAGCGCGCGTGCCGGAGCGTCATCGCCGATGTCCGCGATCTGCCGCGCCTCTGCGAGGTCCTCCGGGAGGCGCGGCCGGACTTCGTCTTCCACCTCGCCGCACAGCCGCTCGTCCGGCTCTCCTACGAGCAGCCGCTCGAGACCCTCCAGGCAAACGTGCTCGGGACGGCGCACCTGCTCGAGGCTCTGCGGCGCGAGCGCCGCCCGTGCGCCGTCGTCATCGTCACGAGCGACAAGTGCTACGAGAACCGCGAGCGCCACGACGGCTACCGCGAGGACGAGGCGATGGGGGGGCACGACGTCTACTCGATGTCGAAGGGGGCCGCCGAGCTCGTCGTCTCTTCCTGGCGCCGGTCGTTCTTCCCGGCGGCGCGCCTCGCCGAGCACGGCGTCGCCGTCGCGACCGCGCGCGCCGGGAACGTCGTCGGCGGCGGGGACTGGGCGAAGGACCGGATCGTCCCGGACGCGATCGGCGCGCTCGCGGCGCGACGCCCGATCGCGGTGCGCAATCCGTCGGCGGTCCGGCCCTGGCAGCACGTGCTGGAGCCGCTCGGCGGGTACCTCCTCCTCGGCGCCCGCCTCGCCGCCGCGCCCGACGAGGCAGCCCGCGCCAGCGAGGCGTGGAACTTCGGGCCGCGCAGCGAGGACGCGCGTCCGGTCCGCGACGTCGTCGACGCGCTCGTGCGCGAGTGGGGCAGCGGGAGCTGGGAGGATCGTCACGTCCCCGGCGCTCCCCACGAGGCGGGCCTCCTGCGCCTCGACGTGGAGAAGGCGCGGGCCCGCCTCGGCTGGAGCCCCCGCTGGCGCTTCGAGGAGACGTTCCGCCGGACGGTCGAGTGGTACCGCGCCTTCCGCGGCGGCGCGGGAGCCGACGCGCTCGCGGAGCTGTGCCGGCGCCAGATCGCCGACTACCTGGAGTCGTGATGGATCCGAAGGAGCAGGAGAAGCGGCTCACCGCCGAGATCCTCGAGCGCGTGCGCGAGATCGCCCGGCTGCGCAGCGAGGCCGAGCCGGAGTTCGTCCCCGGCAAGAGCCCGGTCCGCTACGCGGGCCGGGTGTACGGCGAGGCGGAGATGTCGAACCTCGCCGAGAGCGCGATCGAGTTCTGGCTCACCTCGGGCCGGTGGCACCGGCGGCTCGAGGAGGGGCTCGCGGCCTGGTACGGGGTCACCCACGCCCGGCTCGTGACCTCCGGCTCGTCGGCGAACCTCGTCGCGGTGGCCGCGCTCACGTCCCCGTACCTAGGAGATCGCCGGCTCCGGGCCGGGGACGAGGTCATCACCGTCGCGGCCGGGTTCCCGACCACCGTCGCGCCGGTCGTCCAGCTCGGGCTCGTCCCGGTGTTCGTGGACGTCGCGATCCCCACCTACAACATCGACGTCTCGCGGCTCGAGGCGGCGCGGTCCGAGCGGACGCGGGCGGTCGTCGTCGCGCACACCCTCGGGAACCCGTTCGACCTCGGCGCCGTCTCCGAGTTCTGCCGCCGCCACGGCCTGTTCCTCGTCGAGGACAACTGCGACGCGGCGGGCTCTCGCTACCGAGGCCGGAAGACCGGCACCTTCGGCGACCTCGCGACCCTCTCCTTCTACCCGCCGCACCACATGACCACCGGCGAGGGCGGCGCGGTCCTCACCTCGGACGACACGCTGCTCCGCGCCGTGGAGAGCCTCCGCGACTGGGGGCGGGACTGCTGGTGCGCCTCCGGCGTCGACAACACCTGCAAGCGCCGCTTCGAGTGGGAGCTCGGGGAGCTGCCGAAGGGGTACGACCACAAGTACGTGTACAGCCAGCTCGGCTTCAACCTGAAGATGACGGACCTCCAGGCGGCGGTCGGGGTCGCCCAGCTCGACCGGCTCGACGGGTTCGTCGCGGCGAGGCGGGCGAACTGGGACTTCTTCCGCGGCGCGCTCGCGGACCTCTCCGAGGCGCTCGTCCTGCCCGAGCCGACGGCGGAGTCCGAGCCGTCCTGGTTCGGGTTCACCCTGACGGTGCGCGACGGCGCGCCGTTCGGGCGGGACGAGCTGGTGCGCCACCTCGAGGGCAGGAAGATCCAGACGCGGATGCTCTTCGCGGGGAACCTCGTCCGGCAGCCGGCGATGACGGACCTAGTCGCCGAGGCGCGCCGCACCGGGCGGCCTGCGCCGTTCCGCGTGTCGGGAGCGCTCGCGCACACCGACGTCGTGATGAACCGGACGTTCTGGGTGGGGGTCTACCCCGGCCTCACCGCGCCGATGCGGGCGTTCGTGGCCGAGGAGCTCTCGTCGTTCGTTCGCGGGCGGCTACGCCGCTGAGGACGCGCGGGCGGTCGGCGCTCGCCCCCGCCCCGGCTCAGGACTGCGAGACCGCGACGCGAGCCTCGTCCGCGTCGACGTCCTCGCCCTCGTAGACCCTGTGGAGCCGGGCGTACTCGCCGTCGCGCGCGACGAGCTCGTCGTGCGTCCCGATCTCGACGACGCGGCCCTCCGACATCACCACGATCCGATCCGCGTTCCGGATCGTCGAGAGCCGGTGCGCGATGACGATCGTCGTCCGGCGCCGCTCGCGCTCGAACGCGACGAGCTTGTCGAGGGCGCGCTGCACCTCGCGCTCGGTCTCCGCGTCGAGGGCGCTCGTCGCCTCGTCGAGGATCAGGATGGGCGCGTCCTTCAGGAACGCACGGGCGATGGCGATCCGCTGCCGCTGGCCGCCCGAGAGCCGGGAGCCCCGCTCGCCCACGACCGTGTCGTAGCCCTGCGGCTGCGCGAGGATGAAGTCGTGCGCCTCCGCGAGCTTCGCGGCGCGCTCGATCTCCGGGAGCGGCACCTCGGGGCGCCCGTAGGCGATGTTCGCCCGGACCGTGTCGTCGAAGAGCACCGTGTCCTGGGTCACGAGGGCGATCTGCGAACGCAGGCTCGCGAGCGTCGCGTCGCGCAGGTCGACGCCGTCGATCGTGATCCGGCCGGAGGTAGGGTCCCAGAAGCGCGGCAGCAGGTTCGCGACGGTCGTCTTCCCACCGCCGGACGATCCGACGAGCGCCACGGTCTCGCCGCTGCGGACCTCGAGGTCGAAGTCGCGGAGCACGACGCGCTCGCCGTCGTATGAGAAGCCCACCGACTCGAACCGGATGCTGCGCTGAAGCGGCCGGAGCGTGAGCGTGCCGAGGTCCTCGACCGGGCTCCGCGCGTCGAGGACCTCGAAGATGCGCTCGGCGGCGGCGGCGCCCTGGATGGCCTGCTGCCCCACCCGCCCGAGCTGCTTCACCGGCTGGTAGAGGAGCATCACCGCGGCGATGAAGGAGAAGAACTTGCCCGCCTCGATCTCGCCGGCGACGATCCGGCCGCCGATCCACCAGATCGCCGCGCCGATGCCGGCCGCCGCCATCACCTCCATGAGCGGCGAGGAGATCGCCCGGACCAGGTATCCGCGGCGGACGGAGCGAACGTAGGCGCGGACCACGTCGGCGAACCGCCGCGACTCCCACTCCTCGGTGCCGAAGGCCTGGACGACGCGGATCCCGCCGAGGACCTCCTGCACCATCGTCGTGAGCTTCCCGGCGGTGCTGGCGGCCTGGAGCGTGACGCCCTTGAGCTTCTTCCCGAGCCGGATCACCGGGAGGAGCGTCACCGGGACCACGCAGAAGACGACGAGCGACATCCGCCAGTCGAGGACGAAGCAGTTCACGAGCATCACGACGAGCGTGAGCCCGTCGCGGACGTAGGTCGGGATCGCGCCGGCCACCGCCTGGTCCACCGCCCAGACGTCGCCCGAAACGCGCGCCTGGATGTCGCCGGTGCTGTGGGTCGAGTAGTAGGCCGGCGAGAGCCGCAGCAACCTGTCGAAGACGGCGCGGCGGAGGTCGCCCACCATCCGCTGGCCTGCCATGCCCATGAGGTACTGCTGGCCGAAGGCCGCGAGGCCCTTCATCAGCGACACTGCGATGATGACGAGCGGCAGCGCGGTGAGGACGCGGCGGCGATCGAGCCCTGCGAGGACCGCGTCGAGGTCCACGCCGTCCGGAACG
>JAHWYA010000262.1 GCA_020028115.1 Anaeromyxobacter sp. | reverse complement strand
GGCGCTCGCGCCGGCGCGCGCACGCTGCGGCTCGCGACGCGGCTCCGGGCGAGCGTGGTCGCGGCGGGCGCCGCCGCGCACGCGGTCCTCGCGTTCGTGGAGTGAAAACAAGAGGGCCGCCCCTCTCGGAGCGGCCCTCGGAGCTTCAGGCTGCAGAGGCGGTTACTTGTCGAGCTTCCGGCCGCCCTCGGCCGCCCACTTCTCGAGCATCTCGGTGGTGACCGACTTCGGACGCTCGATCGCGTAGCCGAGGCCGCGGTCCCACACGAGGTTCGCGAGCACGCCGAGCGCCCGGCCGATGCCGAACAGGACCGTGTAGAAGTCCCACTCGCGGACGCCGTAGTACCACTGGATCACGCCCGAGTGCGCGTCGACGTTCGGCCACGGGTTCTTGGTCTTCCCGTGCTCCGTGAGGACGCCCGGCGCCACCTCGTAGATCATGTTCACGAGCTGGAAGAGCGGGTCGTTCGGGAGGTGCTTCTTCGCGAACTCGTTCTGCGCCGCGTAGCGCGGGTCGGTCTTGCGGAGCACGGCGTGGCCGTAGCCCGGGATGACCTGGCCGGAGTTCAGGGTGTCCCAGAGGAACTGCTTGAGCTGCTCCTTCGAGGGCACCTGGTTGTTCAGCTTCTTCATCGTCTGCTGGATCCAGCCGAGCACCTCCTGGTTCGCGAGGCCGTGCAGCGGGCCCGCGAGGCCGTTGATGCCGGCGGAGTACGCGTAGTACGCGTCGGACAGGGCGGACGCGACGAGGTGCGCCGTGTGGGCCGAGACGTTCCCCGACTCGTGATCCGAGTGGAGGATGAAGTACATGCGCGCGACGTCGTCGTACGGCTTCACCTGCCCGATCATCTGGGCGAAGTTGCCGCCGAGGTCGAGCTTCGGGTCGGACGGGATGTGCGTGTCGCCCTTGTACTTCATCCGGTAGATGTAGGCCGCCATGATGGGGAGGCGCGCCATGAGCGTCATGGAGTCCTCGTACATCGGATCCCACATGTCGTTCTTCTTGAGGTTGCCCTCGCCGTAGCGCTTGGCGAAGACCGACTCGCGCTGCATGGACACGATGCCGGCCGAGAACATCGCCATCGGGTGCGAGTCGCGCGGCATCGCGCGGAGCACGTCGATCACGTACTGCGGCAGCGCCTCACGCTTCTTGAACTCGGCCTGGACCTCGGCGGCCTGCTCCTTCGTCGGGACCTCGCCGGTGAGCAGGAAGTAGAAGAAGGACTCGACCGTCGGCATCTCGCAGCCGGCGACGGTGTGGGCCTTCAGCGCCTCGAACGTCTCCGGGATCGTCTTGCCGCGGAACCGGATGCCTTCCTGCGGGTCGAGGTAGGAGATGTCAGTGACGAGGCTGCGGATGTCCCGCGCGCCGCCGATGCACTGACCAATCGTGACCTTGTCGATCACGATGTCGGCGAGTTCCTTGTTGAGCTTCGTCGTACGCGGGCGGAACGCCTCGATCTTCTCCTTCAGCTTCTTCTTCAGCATCTCAGCCATGTGACACCCCAGCCTGCGAAAGGTTGAGCTGCATTGCAGTGAGCAACGGTGAGCGCGGTGGAACCGAGGGGAGGCATCCTACCCGCGTGACCCACCCCTGGGCAAACACGATCCAAGCCGTAAGTTATGGAGCCGGAAGGTCTATTTAGCGGCACACGCCACTTCAGGGTCCGACAAGATCAGCCGGATGAAACCGGCGCAGGGACCGGCCGAAAGGGCGAGTTTCCGTTTACCGCTCGTGCGGGCGTCCGCAGGCGCGCACGCCGCCGCGCGCGAAGTGCGACTGATGGCCGCACCGCCGATCAGCGGCGCTGGCCGGCGGCGAGCGCGGCGGCGACCTCGGCGGAGAGCGACGAGGCAGGCCTCCGGACGGGCGGCGTCGCCTGGATCGGCGCCGCTTCCGCGGCGGCCGGCACGGCAGGGCCCGAGGCGGAGGCTGCCGTGGCGGGGGACTCCACCATTTCTGTAGACCCCCTGCGGCCCGGCTTTTCGGCACCGGCGCCGGAGCGGCACGGGCGGCACCACGGCTGGTTGCGGATCGCGCCGTCCGCCATCTTGCGGAGCCCGAACTGCGAGAGCGGCCGCATCTTGTGGCACTTCAGGCACATGAGGGTGATGAACACCTCGTTGCCCTCCGCGTCGTAGATCGAGGAGCGGCGGCGCTTGGGCTTCGCCGCCGACGCCTCCCGGCGCCGCGCGGGCGCGGGCTTCTCGAGATCACCGTTCACGATCGCGGGCGCGACCATCACCTTCACGGCCATGTGCTCGGACCTCCAGACGGACAGGTCTATTCCGCCCTGGAGGGGCGGCAGCCTGACCCTAGTTGCGGGGTCTGACAGCGCGCCGGCGGCCAGCGTCGCGCGCCGCCGCTCGTCAGAACCGGCCCTGCACGGACACCACGACCTGGAGGATGCCCGCGAGCGTGAGGACCGAGGCGGCGGAGACCGCCGGCTTCGACGCGGCGCGCAGCCATGCGAGCAGGCCGGGGATGGCGAGGGCGAGCCCGAGCACGAGGCCGAGCGGCACGCCGGCGACGTGGAGGCGGAGCGCGCCGAGGGACATCGCGACCTCGACGCCGCTCGCCACGAGCGCGATCGCCGCGATCGGCCGCGCGACGGAGGAGAACACGAGGATCGCCGACGCGACGAGGGCGGCGACGGCCAGCGCGACATGCAGGGTCATGGCCGCTTCGTACGACGGCCGGCGCCGGGGCGGCAAGGAGCCTCGCGCCGGTGCACCCGGCCCGCCGCCTCCAGGTGCGCCTTGACGCGGTCACCGCGGTCGCGGTTCGATTCGCGCCGGAGGGGGTCCGATGGTGAAGGGTGGCTCGGACATGGCGGGCGACGCCGGCGGCCTCGCGGGGGCGGAGCTTCGCGGCGTCGCGGAAGCCGCGCTCCGGTCGTCGGAGACCGCCATCGTGATCGCCGACGAGGCGATCCGGCTCCTCTGGGTGAATCCGGCGTTCCTGCGGATGTGGGGCTACGCGCGCGCGGACGAGGTCCTCGGGCGCGACGGGAGGGAGTTCTGGTCCGACGCCGCCACCGCCCGCGAGGTCGCGGAGGCGATCGTCCGCGACGGGCGCTGGCGGGGGGAGCTCATGGCGCGGCGGGCGGACGGCCGCGAGGCCGCCGTGCGCGCCTGCGCCAGCGTCTTCAAGGACCGGGAGACCGGGGCCGCCCGCGTCGTCGGGACGTTCGAGGACGTGACCGAGCTCCGGACGACGCAGGAGCACCTCCTCCGCGCGCAGCGGATGGCCCACGTCGGCTACTGGTCCATGCACGCCGCGTCGCGCCGGCTGGAGTGGTCCGATGAGACCTGCCGGATCTTCGGCGTCGCGCCCGAGGTCTTCCCGGCCACCTTCGACGCCTTCCTCGCCCGCGTCCACCCCGATGACGCGGAGCGCGTGGGTCGCGCCCTCGAGCGGCTCCTCGCGTCCGGCACTCCCGTGAGCGCGGAGTACCGCGTGCTCCGGCCCGACGGCGAGGAGCGGGTCGTCCACTCCGAGGCGGCGCCCGCCACCGAGGGGGCGGGGAGACCGGTCGAGATCCGCGGCGTCGTGCAGGACGTCACCCTCCGCGTCCGGCTCGAGGAGCAGCTCCGGCAGGCCCAGAAGATGGAGGCGATCGGCTCGCTCGCGGGCGGCATCGCCCACGACTTCAACAACATCCTCACGGTGATCCTGAGCCTCGGGACCGAAGCGGCGGAGGCGCTCCCCCGGGGCTCGGCGGTGCGCGCGGACCTCGAGGAGATCGTCTCGGCGGCGAGCCGCGCGTCGGGGCTCACGCGGCAGATCCTGTCGTTCGCCCGCAAGCAGGTGAGCGACCCCGTGGACCTCGATCTGAACGCGACGGTCACGGGCGCGACGAAGCTCGTGGAGCGGCTCATCGGGGAGCACATCACGGTGAAGCTCTCGCTCGCCCGCGCGATCCCGCACGTCCGCGCCGACCCGCGGCAGCTCGAGCAGGTCCTCGTGAACCTCGCGGTGAACGGCCGGGACGCGATGCCGTCGGGCGGCATGCTCGCGATCTCGACGTTCGCGCTTCCGCCCCTCGGGGGGACTCGGCAGGGGAGGGTGGAGCTCGTCGTGCGGGACAGCGGCGCCGGCATGGACGCGGAGACGCGCGCCCGCGCCTTCGAGCCGTTCTTCACGACGAAGGGGCCCGGCCGCGGGACCGGGCTCGGGCTCGCGGTCGTCCAGGGGATCGTCCAGCAGTGCGGCGGGACGGTGTCCATCGAGTCGTCGCCCGGCCGCGGGACCGCCGTCCGGATCGTGCTGCCCGCGAGCGCGACCGCCCCCGCCAGCGCGCAGCCGTCCGCCGCGCCCGAGCGCGCCCGCGTCGCCGCACCCGCGCCCGGCCGGACGATCCTCCTCGTGGAGGACGAGGACCCCGTGCGCCGCGTCGCGGCCC
>JAHWYA010000013.1 GCA_020028115.1 Anaeromyxobacter sp. | reverse complement strand
ACCGAGACGCAGAGCGAGGCGGGATAGCCGTGGTAGCCGAGGAACGCCGGCTCCGCGCCGGCCGCGCGGGCGCGCGCGTTCGCGATCCGGTCGAGCTCCAGGGTCGTCACGCCCGGCACCGCGGCGCGCTCGAGCGCGTCGAGCACGTCGTGCACGAGCGCGCAGGCCGCCGAGATGCGGACGATCTCGTCGGGCGTCCTGAGGACGATCCGGTCGCGCGCGCTCGCGTCCATGCACCGTGCCGGCGCGAGGCGGGACCGCCCGGCGAGCCGGGCGCCGCCCTCACCGCCCGAGCGCCTTCTTCGTCACGGCGAGGATCCCGTCCGGCGTGCCCACGCCCTCGATCTCGGTGAGCAGGTGCCGGTCGCGGTAGAACTGGCGGAGCGGCTCGGTCTTCGAGCGGTACTCCTGGAGCCGCTTGCGGACGGTCTCCGGCTTGTCGTCGTCGCGCTGCACGAGCCCCGTGTCGTCGCGGTCGCAGAAGCCGTCGCGCTTCGGCGGGTTCTGCGAGACGTGGTAGACGGTGCCGCACTTCGGGCAGGAGCGGCGGCCGCTCATGCGCTCGACGAGGACCTCCTCGGCGACCTCGTACGAGAGGCAGCGCGTGATCTGGCGGCCGAGGGAGTGGAGGAGCAGGTCGAGGTACTGCGCCTGCGCCGCGGTCCGCGGATAGCCGTCGAGGATGAAGCCGTTCGCGACGTCCGGGCGGCCGAGCCGCTCCTTCACCATCTCGTTCGTGACGTCGTCGGTCACGAGGCCGCCGGCGTCCATGATGGACTGGACCTTCCTGCCGATGGGCGTTCCGCGCGCCTTGTGGTCGCGGAACATGTCGCCGGTCGAGACGTGGGGGACCTTGAACTCCGAGGCGAGGAGCTTCGCCTGGGTGCCCTTGCCCGCCCCGGGCGGACCGAGAAGGATCAGGATCATCCGAGACCTCCTGGAGGCGCGAGGCCCGCCGCGAGGCGGGCCTGCCGCGTCACGCGTTCGCGACCTGGCCGGTCGCGAGGCGCCGGCCCCGGATCCGCGGGCCGCGGGGGCCGGTGAAGCCCTCGTAGTGCCGGGTGATGAGGTGGCCCTCGATCTGCTGCACCGTGTCGAGCGCCACGCCGACCACGATGAGGAGCGACGTCCCGCCGAAGTAGAACTGGACGTTGAACTCGTTCGTGATGATCGTCGGCAGCACGCAGATGGCGGACAGGTAGATCGCGCCGCCGAAGGTGATGCGCGAGAGGACGTGGTCGATGTAGTCGGCCGTCTTCTTGCCGGGGCGGATGCCCGGGATGTAGCCGCCGTACTTCTTGAGGTTGTCCGCGACGTCCACCGGGTTGAAGGTGACCGCCGTGTAGAAGTAGGCGAAGAAGACGATGAGGACGACGTACATCACGTTGTAGATCCACGACCCCGGCTGGATCGCGGAGTTCACGCGGTCGAGGAACGGGAACCAGCCCGCGAGCGTCGCCGGGATGAGGAGCATCGACGAGGCGAAGATCGGCGGGATGACGCCGGAGGTGTTCACCTTGAGGGGCAGGTGCGTGGACTGGCCGCCGTAGAGCTTCCGGCCGACCACCCGCTTCGCGTACTGCACCGGGATCCGGCGCTGGCCGCGCTCGACGAAGACGATGAGCCCGATCACCA
This sequence comes from Anaeromyxobacter sp., assembly GCA_020028115.1. GTDB lineage: Bacteria > Myxococcota > Myxococcia > Myxococcales > Anaeromyxobacteraceae > Anaeromyxobacter. Next base: position 10,439 of record JAHWYA010000013.1, on the reverse strand, counting down.
CCACCATGATCGCGGCGAGGATGAGCATCCCGATCGGCTCGACGTTCGACCCCGGCGCCCGGAAGGTGAGCCAGGTGTTGTAGGCGGCCGCGGGCGCGCGGGCGACGATGCCCGCGAAGATGACGAGCGAGATGCCGTTGCCGACGCCGCGCTCGGTGATCTGCTCGCCCATCCACATGATGAACGCCGTGCCGGCGGCGAGCGAGAGCATCGTGATGAGCCGGAAGCTCCAGCCCGGGTCGGCGACGACCGAGAGGCCGCCCTGGTCGCGCAGCGACTCGAGGTAGGTCGCGATGCCGTAGCCCTGCAGCGCGGAGAGGACGATCGTGCCGTAGCGCGTGTACTGGGTGATCTTGCGCCGGCCGATCTCGCCCTCCTTGTTCATCTTCTCCAGCGCCGGGACGACGACGGTGAGGAGCTGGAGGATGATCGAGGCCGAGACGTACGGCATGATCCCGAGGGCGAAGATCGAGAGCTGCTCGAACGCGCCGCCGGAGAAGAAGTTGAGGAGGCCGAGCAGGTTGCCGGACTGGACCACCCGCTTCATCACGAAGCGGTCCACGCCCGGGGTGGTGACGTAGATCCCGAGCCGGTAGACGGCCAGCATCCCCAGAGAGAAGAGGAGACGCTTCCGCAGCTCCGGGATCTTGAAGATGTTGAACGCCCCGCTCGCTGCCATCGCTCGCCTTTCCGGCGCGCGCCGAGGCGCGCCAGGACCCCGTCCCGCCCTACTTCGCCGCGGCCGCGCGCCTCGCGGCCTTCGCCTTCTCGTACATCGTCGCCGGCGGCGGGATGAGCTCCACCTTCCCGCCGGCCTTCTCGATCGCCGCGCGCGCGCCGGCGGTGACCCGGTGCACCTTCACGGTGACCGCGGCCTTCAGCTCGCCCTTCCCGAGGACGACGACGCCGTCGCGCTTCCCGCGGACGAGCCCCGCCGCCTGGAGCGCGGCCGGATCGACCGTGCCCGAGAGCCCCTCGAGGTCGGTGACCTGGACCTCCTCGAGCTCGCGGCGGTGGATGTTGTTGAAGCCGAACTTCGGGAGGCGGCGCTGGAGCGGCATCTGGCCGCCCTCGAAGCCCTCGAAGTGCATGTTTCCGGAGCGGGCCTTCTGGCCCTTGCCGCCACGGCCGGCGGTCTTGCCGAGGCCAGAAGCCTGGCCACGGCCGACGCGGGTCTTGCGGCGGCTGGCGCCCTTGGGCGCCTTGAGGTTCGACAGCGACATGAGGGGTCTCCTTTTATCACCGCGCCGCGCGGAACTCACGCGGCGCCCTGGTGGCGAAGGCTAGGCCTTCGCCTTGGCGTTCGCCTTGCGCGTCTTGCGCCCGACGGGCGGGGGAGCGTCCACCCGCTTCCACTCGACGAGGTAGGAGACCTTCGCGATCATCCCCATCGTCTGCGGCGTGTCCGGCAGGATCTTCGTGGAGTCGCGCTTCTTGAGGCCGAGCCCCACGACGACGAGCCGGTGGTTGGCCGGAACGCCCGCGAGCCCGCTGACGAGCTTCACCTGGATGGCAGCCATCTCGATCTCTCCTACGCGCCCGAGTCCGTGAGGTCGGCCGCCTGCTTGCCGCGGAGCCGCGCCGCGTCCTCGACGGAGCGGAGCCGCTTCAGGCCGGCGACGGTGGCCTTGAGCACGTTGTGCGGGTTGCGCGACCCCTGGCACTTCGTGAGGATGTTGCGGATGCCCGCGGCCTCGAGGACCGCGCGGACCGGGCCGCCCGCGATGACGCCGGTGCCCTCGCCGGCCGGCTTGAGCAGCACCCAGCCGGCGCCGAAGTGCCCGAGCACCTCGTGCGGGATCGTGGTGCCGACGAGCGGGACCTTGAAGAGCGACTTCTTCGCCTGGTCGCCGCCCTTGCGGATCGCCTCGGGGACCTCGTTCGCCTTCCCGAGGCCGACGCCGACGTAGCCGTTGCCATCGCCGACGACGACGAGCGCCGAGAAGCTGAACCGGCGGCCGCCCTTCACGACCTTGGCGACGCGGTTGATGTGGACGACCTTGTCCTGGAGCTCGAGGTCGTTCGCGTTGATGGGGGTAGCCATTCGTGGATCCTCTTGCGGCGCTTAGAACTTCAGCCCGGCGTCGCGGGCGGCGGCGGCCACCGCCTCGACGCGGCCGTGGTAATCGAAGCCGTTGCGGTCGAACACGACCGCCTCGATGCCCTTCGCGATCGCGGCCTTCGCGAGCGCGGCGCCGACCTTCTTCGCGGCGGCGGTCTTGTCGTCCTCGGAGACGTCGCCCTTGAGCGACTTCGAGGTCGTGCCCACCGAGAGCAGCGTCTGGCCCGTCGTGTCGTCGACGAGCTGGGCGTACATGTGCTTGAGGCTCTTGTAGACGGTGAGCCGCGGGCGCGCCGCCGTCCCGGAGAGCTTCCTCCGGATGCGGTTCTTGCGCTTCTCGCGCGCGGTCGTGTGCTTCGCCATGGCGTTCTTCCTCCTTGCGGCGGCGGCGGTACAGCCGCCGCATGAGCGGGGTTGAGACGAGGCCGGGCCTTACGCGGCGCCGGTCTTGCCTTCCTTGCGACGGACGATCTCCTCCGCGTACTTGATGCCCTTGCCCTTGTACGGCTCGGGCGGGCGGAGCGCGCGGATCTTCGCGGCGGTGAGGCCGAGGAGGTGCTTGTCGACCCCCTTGACCGTCAGCTTCGTCTGCTTGGCGTCCACCTCGGCGGTGATGCCCTCGGGGAGCCTGAAGACGACGGGGTGCGAGAAGCCCAGGGTGAAGTGGATGTCCTTCCCCTTCACCTCGGCCTTGAAGCCGACGCCGCTGATCTCGAGGCCGCGGTCGTAGCCCTTCACGACGCCGTCGACCGCGTTCTTGACGAGCGTGCGGGTGAGGCCGTGCAGGCCCTTCGCGATGCGGGACTCGTCGGGGCGCGTGACGTGCACCTCGCCCTTGTCCACGCTCACCGCCACGCGGGGGTTGAACGGGAAGGACATCTTGCCCTTCGGCCCCTCGATCTTCACGAGGTGGCCGTCCACGGAGACCTTCACCTTCTCCGGGATCTTGACGGGCATCTTTCCGACTCGGGACATGTCGTGCTCCTACCAGACCGTGCAGATCAGCTCGCCGCCGACCTTCTGCTTGCGGGCCTCGCGGTCCACGAGGACGCCGTGCGACGTCGAGAGGATCGCGATGCCCATGCCGTTCAGCACCCGCGGGATCGAATCGTTCGCGACGTACCGGCGCAGCCCGGGCTTCGAGACGCGCTTGATGTCGCTGATCGCGGGCTCGCGGTCGGCGCTGTACTTGAGGAGGATGGTGATGGCGCCCTGGACGCCGTCCTGGTGGACGACGAAGTCCTTGATGAAGCCCTCTTCCTTGAGGACCTCGGCGATCCGGACCTTGAGGCCAGACTTCGGGACGAGGACCTTCTCGTGCCGGGCCGAGGACGCGTTCCGGATGCGCGTCAGCATGTCGCCGATGGGATCGGTGAAGCTCATTGGGAGGTCTCCTACCAGCTCGACTTGATGACGCCGACGATCTCGCCCTGCAGCGCGCGCTTGCGGAAGCAGAGCCGGCACATCTGGAACTTCCGCAGGAACGCCCGCGGACGGCCGCACAGCGGGCAACGGTTGTACTGGCGCACCGGGAACTTCAGCTTGCGCTTCGCCTGCGCCATCTTCGAAAGCTTCGCCATCGTCCTCTCCTCTTACTGGCGGAACGGCAAGCCGAGATGGCGCAGGAGCGCTCGGCCCTCTTCGTCGTTCCGGGCGGTGGTCACCACCGTGATGTTGAGCCCTTTGATCTTCTCGACCTTGTCGTAGTTGATCTCGGGGAAGATGATCTGCTCGCGGATGCCGAGCGTGTAGTTGCCCTTCCCGTCGAACGCCTTCGGCGACACGCCCTTGAAGTCGCGAACGCGCGGCAGCGCGACCGAGACGAGCCGGTCGAAGAACTCGTACATCCGGTCGCCGCGGAGCGTGACCATCGCGCCGATGGACTGCCCCTGCCGCAGCTTGAAGTTCGCGATCGACTTCCGCGCCTTCGTCACCACCGGCTTCTGGCCGGTGATCTGGCCGAGCTGCTCGACCGACGCGTCGATGATCTTGCCGTTGTTGATGGCCTCGCCGAGGCCCATGTTCACGATGATCTTCTCGAGCTTCGGAGCCTGCATCGGGTTCTTGAACCCGAACTCCTTCATCAGCTCGGAGCGGATCTCCCGCTCGAATCTCTCCTTCAGGCGCGCTGCCATCTCTTCTCCTTGCCTTCGGCCGGCCTTCGCTCGTGCCGGGCGATGCGTGTGTCGGTGTCTACTTCGCCGCCTTGCGCTTCTCGAGGCGGGCCTTCTCCTTCGCCCCGAGGTCCCGCTCGATCCCCTCGCGGCGGACGGCGCCGTCCTTGCCGACGACCATCACGTTCGAGATCGCGACGGTGCCGGCCTTCTCGACGATCCCGCCCTCCGGGTTCGTCTGGCTGCGCCCCTTCTTCACGTGGCGCTTCACCGTCATGAGCTTCTCGATGCGGACGCGCCCCTTCGCCTGGAGGATCTCGAGGACCTTGCCGCTCTTGCCCTTCTCCTTCCCGGAGATGACCTGGACGGTGTCGCCCTTGCGGATGCTGGCCATGGCTAGAGGACCTCCGGCGCGAGGCTGATGATCTTCATGAACTTGCGGGCGCGGAGCTCGCGGGCGACCGGCCCGAAGATGCGCGTCCCGATGGGCTCGTTGTCCTTGTTGATGAGGACGGCCGAGTTCCCGTCGAAGCGGATGTAGCTCCCGTCCGGCCGCTTCACCTCGCGGCTCGTGCGGACGATGACCGCGCGGGCGACCTCGCCCTTCTTCACCTTGGCCTGCGGGATCGCCTCCTTCACCGAGACGACGATGACGTCTCCGATGGAGGCGTAGCGCCGCCGCGAGCCGCCGAGGACCTTGATGCACTGGACGCGCTTCGCGCCGCTGTTGTCGGCGACGTCCAGGTTGGTCTGCATCTGGATCATGGCTAGACCTCCGCTGCCTTCTCGAGGATCTCGGCCACGCGCCAGCGCTTGTCCTTCGACATCGGGCGCGTCTCGACCATGCGGACCCGGTCGCCGATCTTGCAGGCCTGGTCCTCGTCGTGAGCCTTGTACTTCTCGGCCTTCGTCACGATCTTGCCGTACTTCCGGTCCGCGACGCGGCGCTCGACTCGAACGACGACCGTCTTGGTCATCTTGTTCGAGACCACCACGCCGACGCGGGACTTGCGATTGCCGCGCTCCATGTCGCTACTCCTTCGCCTTCCCGGCGGCCGCGATCTCCTTCTCGCGCGCCACCGTGAGGATCCGCGCGATCTCGCGCTTGGTCTTCGAGAGGTCCGCCGTCGAGTCGAGGACGCCGGTCGAGTGCTTGTTCCGGAGCTCGAAGATCGTCTGCTCCAGCTCCGCCGCGCGCGCCCTGAGCTCCTTGGGGTCGAGCTCGCGCAGCTCCTTCACGGTCGCCATGGCTCGTGCTCCTACAGGGTGGTGCCGCGCTTCACCATCTTGGTGGAGACGGGCAGCTTGTGGGCCGCGAGGTGGAACGCCTTCTTCGCGGACTCGTCGTCGACGCCGGCGAGCTCGTAGAGAACGCGACCCGGCTTCACGACGGCGACGTAGTACTCGACGTTGCCCTTGCCGGTGCCCATGCGCGTCTCGGCGGGCTTCTTCGTGATGGGCTTGTCCGGGAACACCCGGATCCAGAGCTTCCCGCCGCGCTTCACGTAGCGGGTGATGGCGACACGGGCGGCCTCGATCTGCCGCGCCGTGAGCCAGCCGCACTCCGTCGCCTGGAGCCCGTACTCACCCTGGTTGAGATCGGAGCCGCGGTACGCCTTCCCGCGCATGCGGCCCTTCATCATCTTTCGGTACTTCGTTCGCGCCGGCTGAAGCATGTGCCTCTCTCCTCGTTCGTTCGGGCGCCGGGCCTACGGCCGCGGGCCGCCAGCGGACCGCGGCGCGCGCACGCCCGCGGACTGCGGCAGGACCTCGCCGCGCATGATCCAGACCTTGCAGCCGATCTTGCCGTAGGTCGTCTTCGCCTCGGCGAACCCGTAGTCGATGTCCGCGCGGAGCGTGTGGAGCGGGACGCGGCCCTCGCGGTACCACTCGTACCGCGCCATCTCGGCGCCGCCGAGCCGGCCGGAGCAGGCGACGCGGATGCCCTTCGCGCCGAACTTCTGCGCGGTCTGCACCGCCTTCTTCATCGCCCGCCGGAACGCGATCCGCCGCTCGAGCTGCGTCGCGATGTTCTCGGCGACGAGCTGCGCGTCGGTCTCGGCCTTACGGACCTCGACGACGTTCAGGTAGACCTCGTTCTCCGTGAGGCCCTGGAGGTCCTTCTTGATCGTCTCGATCCCGGCACCGCGCTTGCCGATCACGATGCCCGGCCGCGCGGTGTGCACGTTGATCTTCACCTTGCTCGCGGCGCGCTCGATCTCGATCCGGGAGATGCCGGCCTGGCCGAGCTTCTCCTTCACGAACTCGCGGAGCTTGATGTCCTCGTGCAGCCACTTCGCGTAGTTCTTCTCCTCGTACCACTTCGATTCCCAGGACCGGATGACGCCGAGCCGGAACCCGATCGGATGGACTTTCTGTCCCATGTCTTATTCCTCGTTCCCTTCGGTCCTACGCGGTCCCGAGCTCGACGTAGACGTGGCTCGTCTTCTTCTCGACGCGGTACGCGCGACCCATCGCGCGCGCCATGAACCGGCGCATCTTCGGGCCGCCGTCGACGGTCAGCGTCTTGACGAACAGCGCGTCGACGTCGACCCGGCCGCCCTTCTGCTCGGCGTTCGCGACGGCCGAGCGGAGCAGCTTCGCGAGCGGCTGCGCGGCGGCCTGCGGCGTGAACTTGAGCATCGCGAGCGCGTCGCCGACCTTCTGCCCGCGCACCTCGTTCGCGACGAGCCGCACCTTTCGCGGCGCGATCCGGAGGAAGCGCAGGGAGGCGTGCGGCCCGGCCGCCGGCGCCGCCGGCTTGGCCTTCCGGGCGGGGGCCTTCTTCGGCTCCGCCGCGGGGGCGTCGGCCTTCGCGGCCGGCTTCTTCGTGGTCTTCTTCGTGTCCGCCATGGTTCTCCCTCGCTACTTCTTCGCCGCCGGGGCGGGCGACGCGGCGGACGCGACCTTCTTCTCGGCCGAGTGGCCGTGGAAGGTCCGCGTGGGCGCGAACTCGCCGAGCTTGTGGCCGACCATGTTCTCGGTGACGAACACCGGGACGAACTTCCGCCCGTTGTGCACCGCGAACGTGTGGCCGACGAAGTCCGGGAGGATCGTGCTCCGCCGCGACCAGGTCTTGATGACCGACTTCTTGCTGCCCTTGTTCGCGTCCTCGACCTTCTTGGTGAGGTGCTTGTCCGCGAACGGGCCCTTCTTGATCGAACGCGCCATGGGTCGCTCTCTCCGACGCTAGTGCGGGGTGTTGCGCACGCCGGGCCGGCGCCGCGAGACGATGAACTTGTCGGTGCGCCGGTTGTTGCGGGTCTTGAGGCCCTTCGTCTTCTGGCCCCACGGGCTCACCGGGTGCGGGTTGCCCTGCCCCGACTTGCCCTCGCCGCCGCCGTGCGGGTGATCGACCGGGTTCATGGCGAGGCCGCGGACCGTCGGCCGGATGCCGCGCCACCGGCTCTTGCCGGCCTTGCCGATGCGGACGGACGAGCTCTCGACGTTGCCGAGCTGCCCGATGGTCGCCCTGCAGTCCTCGAGGACCTTGCGGACCTCGCCGGAGGGCATGCGGATCTGGGCGTACCCGATCTCCTTCGCCATGAGCTGGCCGAAGGAGCCGGCGGAGCGAATCATCTTCGCGCCGGAGCCGGGCTGCGCCTCCACGTTGTGGAGCACGGTGCCGAGGGGGATCGAGCGGATCGGCAGGGTGTTGCCGGGCCGGATGTCGACCGTCTCGCCGGAGAGGAGCACGTCGCCGACGTTCACGCCGACCGGGGCGAGGATGTACCGCTTCTCGCCGTCGGCGTAGTGCAGAAGCGCGATGCGCGCCGTGCGGTTCGGGTCGTACTCGATCGCCGCGACCTTCGCGGGGACGCCGTCCTTGTCACGCCGCCAGTCGATCACGCGGTAGCGGCGCTTGTGGCCGCCGCCGACGTGCCGGGTCGTGATGTGGCCGTGGCTGTTGCGGCCGCCGGACTTCTTCATCGGCCGCGTCAGCTTCTTCTCGGGCTTCGCCTTGGTGACGTCGGCGAAGTCCGAGACCGTCATGTGCCGGCGGGCCGGGCTCGTGGGCCTGTATTCCTTGAGGGCCATGTCTTCTCCCGTCCGCCTACGTCCCCTCGAAGAGGGCGATCGTCTCGCCCTCCTTCAAGGTCACGAAGGCCTTCTTCCAGTTGGGGCGCTGGCCGACGCTGCGGCCGACGCGCTTGTTCTTCCCGCGCGCGATGGCGGTGCGCACGTCCTCGACGTGCACGTTGAAGAGCTTCTCCACCGCCTGCTTCACCTGGATCTTGGTGGCGTCGCGGTGGACCTCGAAGGCGTAGTGCCTCGCGAGCTCGCGCGCGCGCTCGTTCTTCTCGGTGATGAGCGGACGCTTCACCACGTCCTGGATGAGGAGGGTCGTCATGACAGGCTGGCCTCCAGCGCCTTGGCGGTCTCGGCCGTGAGGACGAGGACGTCGTGGCGCAGGATGTCGTAGACGTTGAGCCCCTCGACCGGCAGGAAGTCCGAGCCGGAGAGGTTGCGGACGCTCTTCGCGAGCGCGACGTTCGCCTGACCGTCGACGACGAGCGCCTTCTTCGCGCCGAGCTTCGCGAGCACCTTGGCGGCCGTGTCGGTCTTCGGCGCCGCCGGCTTCCACTCCTGGACGATGACGAGCTTCTGGTCCCGGGTCCGGAGCGAGAGGGCCGCGCGGAGCGCCGCCTTCCGCACCTTCTTCGGCACGTCGTAGGAGTAGTCGCGGGGCTTCGGCCCCATCGCCTTGCCGCCGCCGACCCACTGGGAGGCGCGCGTCGAGCCCTGGCGGGCGCGGCCGGTGTGCTTCTGCTTCCACGGCTTCTTGCCGCCACCGGAGACGAGGGAGCGGTTCTTCACCGCGTGGGTGCCGGAGCGGTCGGAGGCGAGCTTCGCCTTCACCACCTCGTAGAAGAGGTGCTCGTTCACCTCGCCGGCGAAGACGGCGTCGGCGAGATCGAGCTCGCCCACCTTCTTCTTTTCGAGATCGTAGACGTCGAACTTGGCCATGGTCGCCTCGACTACTTGATCTCCACGTCGACGCCGGCCGAGAGATCGAGCTTCATCAGCGCGTCGAGCGTCTGCGGCGTCGGCTCGAGGATGTCGAGGAGCCGCTTGTGCGTGCGGATCTCGAACTGCTCGCGCGACTTCTTGTCGACGTGCGGGCTGCGGAGGACGGTGAACTTGTTGATCCGGGTGGGGAGCGGAATCGGGCCGGCGACCTTCGCGCCGGTCCGCTTCGCGGTCTCCACGATCTCGCCCGCCGACTGGTCGAGCAGCTTGTAGTCGTAGGCCTTGAGCCGGATCCGAATCTTCTGAGTCGCCATTGAGAAGCCTTTTCTGCTGGCCCGGCGCTGCGCGATGGAGGGGGCCCGTCATTCGACGGGGCCCCGCCATCGCCGTTCGCCTGGTGTTCCTTCGTTACTCGAGGACCTCGGCCACCACGCCCGCGCCCACCGTGCGACCGCCCTCGCGGATCGCGAACCGGAGCTCCTTCTCCATCGCGATGGGGGTGATGAGCGTCACCTCCATCCCGATGTTGTCGCCCGGCATCACCATCTCGACGCCCGTCGGCAGCTGCACCGAGCCCGTCACGTCCGTGGTGCGGAAGTAGAACTGCGGGCGGTACCCCTTGAAGAAGGGCGTGTGCCGCCCACCCTCCTCCTTGCTCAGCACGTACACCGAGCCCTTGAACTTCGTGTGCGGCGTGATGCTCCCCGGCTTGGCCAGCACCATCCCGCGCTCGACCTCCTCGCGCTTGGTCCCGCGCAGCAGCACCCCGACGTTGTCCCCCGCGCGCCCCTCGTCCAGCAGCTTGCGGAACATCTCCACGCCCGTGCACACCGTCTTGCGCGTCTCCCCGAGGCCCACGATCTCGACTTCCTCGCCGACCTTGATCACCCCGCGCTCGATGCGCCCGGTCACCACCGTCCCGCGCCCCGAGATCGAGAACACGTCCTCCACCGACATCAAAAACGGCTTGTCGATCTCCCGCTTCGGCTCCGGAATGTAGGTGTCCAGCGCGTCGAGCAGCTCGAAGATGCACTTGGTGTCCGGCGAGTCCGGATCCCCGCTCTCCAACGCCTTGAGCGCCGAGCCGCGGATGATCGGCGTCTCCTCGCCGGGGAACTTGTACTGCGTGAGCATCTCGCGCACTTCCATCTCGACCAGGTCCAGCAGCTCCGGGTCGTCCACCATGTCCACCTTGTTCAGGAAGACCACGATGTACGGCACTCCCACCTGGCGCGCCAGCAGGATGTGCTCCCGCGTCTGCGGCATCGGCCCGTCCGCCGCCGACACCACCA
>JAHWYA010000261.1 GCA_020028115.1 Anaeromyxobacter sp. | reverse complement strand
GCGACCCCGGCGGGCGGCGCTCACCGACCCACCCGGCGCTCGGCCTCGCGCCGTCCCCAGTCGCTCGCCGCCAGCGCCTGCTCGACGGAGCGCAGGGGCTCGGACGTGTGCGCCTCGAGCGCGGCGGCGCACAGATCGGCGATGTCGGTGAACCGGCACCGCCCGGCGAGGAAGGCCGCGACGGCCGCCTCGTCCGCGCCGGAGAGGACCGCGGGCGCGGTGCCGCCGATCTCGAGGGCGCGGTACGCGAGCGTGAACGCCGGGAAGCGGGCGGGGTCCGGCGGCTCGAACCCGAGGTGGCCGATCCGGGCGAGGTCGAGCGGCGGGAGGTCGAGCGCGAGCCGCTCGGGGTACGCGAGGGCGTAGCTGATCGGGCCGCGCATGTCCGACACCCCGAGCTGCGCGACCATGGAGCCGTCGATGTACTCGACCATCGAGTGCACGATCGACTCGGGGTGAACGACGATGTCGATACGCCGCGGGTCGACGCCGAAGAGCCAGCGCGCCTCGATGACCTCGAGCCCCTTGTTCATCAGGGTCGCGGAGTCGATGGTGATCTTGTCGCCCATCGACCAGTTCGGGTGCTTGAGCGCGCGGGCGGGCGTCACCTCGCGCAGCTCCGCCTGGGCGACGGTGCGGAGCGGGCCCCCGGAGGCGGTGAGGATGAGGCGCCGGACCTCGTCGCGGTTGTGCCCGGCGAGCGACTGGTGGATCGCGCTGTGCTCGGAGTCGATCGGGAGGATCGCGACCCCGCGCTCCTCCGCGCGGCGCATGACGAGCTCGCCGGCGAGGACGAGCGACTCCTTGTTCGCGAGGCCGATGGTCTTCCCGGCCTCGACCGCCGCGGCGGTGGAGCGGAGCCCCGCGCCGCCGGAGATCGCGGCGACGACGAACTGCACGTCCGGGTGGGACGCCGCGGCGACGGCCCCGGCCTCGCCCGGCACGATCTCGACGCCCGCCGGGACGAGGCCGCACAGCTCGCGGGCGGCACCCTCGTCGGCGACGGCGACGAGCCGCGGCCGGAAGCGGCGGACCTGCTCGGCGAGGCGCGCGGCGTTCTTGCCCGCGGAGAGCGCGACCACCTCGAAGCGGCCGGGGAAGCGCGCGACCACGTCGAGCGCCTGCACCCCGATGGAGCCGGTGGAGCCGAGGATCGCGAGGCGCTTCACGGCGGGATCTCTACAGGAACTTCACGACGTGCGCCGCGCAGACGTAGGTCCACGGCCCGACGAAGAGGAGCGCGTCGATCCGGTCGAGGAGCCCGCCGTGGCCCGGGATGATCCGGGACGAGTCCTTCACGCCGGCGGCCCGCTTGATCATCGACTCGGCGAGGTCGCCGAGCGGCCCGAGGATCGCGGCGCCGAGCCCGACGACGACCGCGGCGGCCGGCGAGAGCTCCCCGTCGAGGAGGAGCCAGCGCGTCACGAGGGCGCCGACGACGCTCCCCACGATCCCGCCCGCGAAGCCCTCCCACGTCTTCTTCGGCGAGATCCGCTCGAACAGCTTGTGCCGCCCGAACGAGTGGCCCGCGAAGTAGGCGAAGGTGTCGTTCGCCCAGGTCGCGACGAACGCGAGGATGACCCAGCCCACCCCGAAGCGGAGGCGGAGCCCGACGAGCGACGCGACGAGGACGCCGCAGTAGATCCACGAGAGCGCGACGATGGCGATGGAGCGGGGGATCTCCTCGAGCGGCTCCCGGCGGAACAGGAACACCGTGAGGAGCACGACCGTCGCGGCGGCGAGCGCGAGCCCGGACCAGCCCGGCAGGAGATCGCCGCTCTCGCCGAAGGCGGCCATGAGCGGGATGGCGCCGGCGACGGCGATCCCGAAGACCTCGCCGAGCCCGATGGTCCCGAACATGAGGATGAGCTCGCCGGCCGCGACCGCGGCGCCGGCCGCGGCGAGGAACGCGAAGGGCTTTCCGCCGAGGACGGTGAGCCAGACCGCGAGCGGGAAGAGGACCGCGGCCGACGCGGCGCGGAGGGCGAGGTTGCGGCGGTTCTTGGGATCGAGGGCGCCCAGGGTCACTCCCGCCCGCCGGTGACCTGCGCGCCGGTCATCCCGAAGCGGCGCTCGCGGGCCTGGTACTCCGCGATGGCGGCGAAGAGCTCCGCGTCGCGGAAGTCGGGCCAGAGGACGTCCGCGAAGACGAGCTCCGCGTACGCGCACTGCCACAGGAGGAAGTTCGAGATCCGGCGCTCGCCGCTCGTCCGAACGAGGAGGTCGAGCTCCGGCAGGCCGGCGGTCCAGAGCCCCGCCTCGAGGTCCTCGGCCTCGAGCGCGTCGCCCTTGGCGGCGGCCGCCCGCCGCGCCGCCTGCACGAGCTCCTGCCGGCCGCCGTACGACAGCGCGAGCGTCAGCGTCATGCCGGGGTTCGCGCGCGTCTCGGCGCGCACGGAATCGAGCTTCTCGCGGACCTCCGGGGGCAGGCGGTCGAGGTCGCCGATCGCGTTCAGGCGGATGCCGTTCCTCATCATCTCGCCGCGCTCGGACTCGAGAAACTCGGCGAGGAGGTGCATGAGCGCGCCCACCTCCGGCTCCGGGCGCGCCCAGTTCTCGGTCGAGAAGGCGTACAGCGTGAGCGCCTGGATCCCCACCCGCCGGGCGGCGCGCGTGACGGCGCGGACCGCCTCCGCGCCCTCCCGGTGGCCGGCCACGCGAGGGAGGTCACGGGCCTCGGCCCAGCGGCCGTTCCCGTCCATGATGATGGCGACGTGGCGCGGGAGCGGGCGCGCGCGCACGCGCGCCTCGAGCTCGGCGACGAGGGATCGCTCCGTCACGCGCGGCTGTATAGCACGGCCGGCCACGGCCGTTCCGCCGTTTGATTTCCCGGCACCGGCTCTCTATCGTCGATCTCCGTGCCTCCTCGGCGCGTCGGCCCATACGTCATCCTCTCCGTGATCGGGCGGGGGGGCATCGGGACGGTCTACCGCGCGCGCCACGACGGCAGCGGGCTCCTCGCGGCGGTCAAGGTGCTCGGCCCGGCGCCCGCGGTGGACGCGAGCTCGGCGCGCCGGCTGGCGCGCGAGTACGACGTCCTGCGCGGGCTCGATCACCCGCACGTCGTCCGCGTCTTCGACGCGGGCGTGTGCGAGGGGTACTCGTACCTCGCGATGGAGCTCGTCGAGGGGCTCGACCTGCGCGCCTACCTCTCGCCGGTGATCGACGACGAGGACCTCGTGCCGCTCGGGTTCGAGCTCGACGTGACCCCGGGGCCGTTCTCCGACGGGTCGCCGCCGCCGGGCGACGCCGGGCCGGACGCGATCCGCGCGCTCGCCTCGATGATGGACGAGCCGGACACCGAGCCGTACGGCGTCGCGTGGGCGCGCCCGGCGGGCGACGCGGTGGTCCCGGCGACGCCCGCGCGGTCGCTCCTCCCGCCGGAGGTGCGCGAGGCGCTGAACCGCCCCTCGCGGCTCGAGCGCCTGCGCGTCGCGCTCGCGCAGGTGACCGACGCGCTCGCGTACGTGCACCGTCGCGGGCTCGTCCACCGCGACCTCAAGCCCTCGAACATCATGGTCGACGACGAGCGCCGGGCGCGGGTCATGGACTTCGGGCTCGTGAAGTCGGCGGCGGAGGCGGCGGACGGGCTCACGCAGACGGGCCGCGTGGTCGGGACCTACCGGTACATGTCGCCCGAGCAGGCGCAGGGGCACGCGGTCGACGCGCGGAGCGACCTCTACAGCATCGGCGTCATCCTCTACGAGCTCCTCACCGGGGCGCCGCCGTTCACCTCGAGCGATCCGGTGGGGCTGTGGCGCGAGATCCTCACGTGCCGCCCGCCCCCGATCGCGGCGTCGAACCCCGGCGCGGACCCGCGCCTCTCCGCGCTCGCGGAGCGGCTCCTCGAGAAGGACCCCGCGCGCCGGCCGCAGACGGCGCTGGAGGTCGGGGAGCTGATCGTGGGGTAGACGTACGCCGTGGCCGTGGCCGTGGCCGTGGACGTGGTCGTGGTCGTGGTCGTGGACGTGGACGTGGTCGAAAGCCGACCGGCTCGAGTTCGACCCACGTATCTCCCGTCCACGTCCACCTCCACGTCGACGTCCACCTCCACGTCCACGTCGGACGGCTGTCCTAGGATTTCCCGGTGTCCGACCTCCCCCGCGACGCGCTCGACTACCAGGCGGTCGTGACCGAGTACTTCCTCGGCCTGCGCGGCGCGGGGCTCATGCTGTCGCCGCTCGACGAGGAGGTCGTCCAGGACTGGGAGCGGCGCGGCGTGCCGGTCGCGATCGTGTGCCGCGGCCTCCGCCGCGGGCTCGAGGACCTCGCCGAGCGCCGCGCCGGGAGCCCGCGGTCGATCCGGGCGCTCCGGCTGGCGGTCGAGGACGAGTGGCGCGGCTACCAGGGCGCGCGGGTCGGCGACGCCCCCGCGCCGCCGCCCGGGGAGGAGATGGCGGCCGAGGCGCGGC